>JANXNT010000609.1 GCA_025353985.1 Limnoglobus sp. | reverse complement strand
CGACGATCTGCCGCCCGTCACCCCCGCACTGGAGCGCGAAGCCTTCTCGCGGCCGACGCCGGTTTGACGGCGGTACAGCGTGGCTTGGCCATCGCCGTAGCCTTCCAGAATCACCTGGCTGCCATCGTACTTGATGATGTGGCCGAGGCCGTAATATTCGTCGGTGCGAACCCGTGCGTCGCCCTCGGCGATCATCTTTTGCTCGCCTTGCGCACCGGTTTTATCCTTGTACGATGTCGCCGTCAGCGTGTCGGTGCATTGCAGCACCACCGTCTTCGGCGGCACGTTGTGCGCTTCGATCTTGAGGTTGATATTGTCCGTCGGCAGGTTGAACACGACGATCGATTCGCGGAACACGGCCTTCTGGAAAATCGACTTGCGATCTTCGATGTCCAGCCGACCGGCGAACTGCACGATGGTCAATTTCAGTTCTTCCTCTTTCGGCTTCGTGGGTGCGGTAGCGGGTGGCGCAGGGGCCGATTGCGGTTGGTCGTCTTTCGCGGACATTTGCAGGCCGCGCGTCTCGCCTGGCCCCGTGGCGAGAATTAAACTGCGGTCGTCCTTGACGCGAACTTCGAGCAATCGTGCCTTAATTCGCTGGGCTTTTACCGTTTTGCCACTGCGCGACTCGAAGGTTTCATCGACGTAGTAGACATCCCCTTCGGGGCGTGGCTTGCCTAGCACGGCCTCGGCATCTTCGGGGATCGGCTCGCAGATCACGCGCTCGATTTTCGGGTCGTCGGGGTTCGGTGCATTCGGCGTCGTTGGCTTGGATCGCGTTTGGGTCGGCGTGTTTTGTTTCATCTGGTTGAAGTAAATCGGGCGGTCGAAACCGACGTCGAGATGGTGGCAAAGCACGTACGAACGCGACCACGTTTGCTCCGCCGCGATCGTACCCGGCACCGGTTTCGCGGGCACTTTCGATGGCGGTTGCTGCACCGCTTGCACCAGCCCCGTAAACTCGGCGAAACGTCGTTCGCCACGGAAGTTCATGCGTTCTTGCCAGAGCACCGTCAGGTCCGAACGCTCGGTAATTGCCGCACCGCTCAGGTCGCTCGAACTCGGCATTTTGAGCCAGCCCTTCCCCTTCACCGCCACCGAGTTATTCGGCTGATCGATGACGACGTCCGGCCCCGCGATTTTGATATCCTCGAAGTGAACTTCCGCGAGTAAATCTTGCGTGCCGACCACCTTCATCACGTGCCCGTTCACCCAGTGATTCATCGTCAGGTACGCACCGGTAATCAGTAGGCCGTTCGGTTGCTTCGCGGGATCGATCGGGTCTTGTTTCACGACGACGCGGCCATCGCAGATCGCGCTTTCGAGTTCGTACTGGACGGCATCCGCTTTGGCGGGGGGCGCGCCTTTCACGGCGGGCCGCGGGTCGGCGGGGTAGCGCATCACCCAGACTTCAATCGAACGTGCCGAAAGATCCATCGGCTTGGGCTTCGGCGGCAGTTGCTCGATCTTGGCGGTGGGATCGACGAACGGCGGAATGAACGGCCCCGGCGTCGCGGATGGTATCATCGCCGCGATCAATTCGGGCTTCTTTTGCAGCGGTGCCGCCGGTTTACTCACCGTTTGCACAGCAGGTGCGGTTGGCACTGGCCGAACAGGTTTTGGCACGTCTTTAAACCACGTCATGAAGTGGTCAGTGTCGCGGATGTTCGTGTCTGCCGAGCGGCCATTGACGTGGCCGATGCCTTGCAAACGCGAAGGCCGGGCGGGTGCATTACTCGCGTCTTTGCCGGGTGCGGGCTGTTCGAGCCAGAGTCTCAGCGTGTCGGCACGCAGGTCGAAACCGCTCTTCGGATCGGCGAACGACGCATCGCCGGCGAAGGTGAGCAAGTCGACTTCCTTCGTGCCAATTTTGTCGACGGTTTGCGTCAGCGAATCGCGCCAGATCGCGGTGAGTGTAGTCGTTTTCGTTTCTTCGTCGAACATGTCGATTTTGCCGGGGCCGAGCACTTCGATGCGGGTCGTCTTTTTAATTTTGGCGGTCGCCGGTGGGTCGTACGTCTCGAGCAACAGCCGTCCGATTTGCCCCGCACGGCCGGCTTCGAGGCGGTTGCGTTGGCGGACGGCAATCAGCGGCGAACCGGAAAGGATCGTTCGCGTGATGAACTTCTTCGGGTCGTTCTCGTAAATGATCGACTGACATTGCGCTTGCATCTGATCGCTCTCGGCAGCCAGATACACGCTCGTTCCCGTGGCCCGTAGCGTCTTAAACGCGGGGCCGTTCGAATTCGGTTGTGCGGTGGCGGGCGACAACAGCGCCGTCTGAAATTCGATCTCCAGCACCTGGCAAATCAGGTGATCTCTCGTGCCGGAGACGTTGATCCGAGTCACTTCGACGTTGTTCGGCACGAGCGGGTTCGCGATCGCGGCGGCGTCGAACCGCGCCTCGTTCTTTTCCCAATCGAAGCGGAACGGGCCGAGCGTGCGGATGCGAACGAGCGCCTTCTCGTGAATGCGATTCGAGATCGCCATGCCATCCGGGATGCCACCCATGATCGCCATCATCGCAGCGGGTGGATCTTCGGCGGCCACCGCTTTTTTGCCGGGTACAGCCGGTGTCGGTTCGGGTGTTGTGGAGCCGGGGAAACCGGATTTCCCATCGGTCCACAGGCTGAAGATGACGTTCTCCGAAAGCGTCATTTCGCGAACGCCCTGGAAGCCGAGTTCTTTCGTCGGCTTCACGTTCGCTGCCACCGCCACGGGCGGCGCAGTCTTCGGCTTCTTCAGATAAATCTTCATCCCGTCGGCAGTGATTGTCGGCGGCGGCGTGTGCAGTCCGAATGCCATGTCGGCGATCGTTTGCACGCGGAATTCTTCATCGGCGGCCACCGACACCGTCGGCAAACTACTACCGCGAATCGGCCGTGGCAGGTTCTCCCGGTTGACGATTTCGACGCTGGCGGATGTCCAGATATTCGGCCCGTTCGTGTTCGCCTGATCGGGGTGATCGTGCGTGCGATAAAACACGGGGCCGGGCGTCTTGAACACGAACGCTCGGTTCACGTCGGCAGATCGCTGATTGTTCGTGATGTGTACGCGACCGTTGCGCGGATCGGTGCGGGCGGTGAACGGGTCGGGTGCGGTACGCAGTTCCATACCGACGATCTTCGCCTTGCCGGTCAACATTTCGCGTTCGGAGCCGATGACTTTGTCGAGTTCGAGAATCGCTTCATCAGCGTGGAGCGTCGTGATCTCGGTGACTTCGCCCGGCAGTCGTTCGTGCGGCAAGCGTGGCTTCGCGAACATGGCCAAACTGAACGGCGCGAGTCGTACGAATTTACTCGGCTCGTTGCCGAGATCGGGCCGCCCCGCCGCGAAGACGATGCCATCTTCTCGCATCTCAATTCGCGTTGGATATGCCGACTGAATTTCCGGGCAGTTCGCGCCGAACGCTTCCTTCAGTCGAGTGACGGTCGGCGATTCGCGGTCGCGCAGTGGCGGTGCGGGGCCATCACGTGATTCGAGAAATGCGGTGGGTAGTTGTGGGAGGCCATCAACGTTGCCGAGAAATTGCGCGTAGACGAGGTAAATCGCCCCGAAGGCAATCAACCCGAGTAACAGGAGTAAAATCCGTCGCGGCGTCCACACGATCCGTATCCCCCGGTCAATCCGCCCGCCGATGCCGCAGTACGACATCGGCCCAACGCCCTTGCAGCCCCATCAGCCATTCGATTGCTTCGCGAACCGCCCCCTGCCCACCTGGCTTCGCCGTCACATAGTGGGCGACATCGCACACTTCCCCGCACGCATCCGCCACAGCCACCGCCAACCCGCTGCGGAGCAAAATAGGCACATCGGTCAAATCATCGCCGATGCTGCATATTTCTTCGGGCCGACACCCCGTGCGTGCCAGCAGTTCGTCCCACGCGGGCCGTTTATCCGAACGACCCTGCAAAATCGTGTCGATTCCGAGTTCGTTCGCACGGCGTTCGACCGCAATCGACGTACGGCCCGATAGAATTGCCACGCGATTACCGTTCTCCTGCCAAAACTTCAAGCCCGATCCATCGCGCACATGAAACCGCTTGATCTCCGCCCCATCGTCGGAGTACGCGATGCTGCCATCGGTAAGGACGCCATCGACGTCGAGCAACAGCAGACGGATTTTCGCCGCGCGTAAGACAAGTTCCGTTATGGGGAGAGCAACGGGCACGGCGACCTCGGGGATACTCCATCCGCCCCATGGTTACACCATGGGCTGAAATAGCGACCCTTTCAGGGTCGGGGTTATGATTTTTCTTCGGTCCTGAAAGGATCGCTCACGTAGCCCATGGTGTAACCATGGGAGTTCGGCAACCCGGAATCGTTAAATTCCTCGCTTGCGCGTCGGGCTAACGGGAGTTAACTTCAATCTTACGGTGCGGGTCGCTCGAACAATCGCAGAGCGGGCCGCGAACTCGTTGCCGAACCGCGTTCCATGCCGATCAAATCGGTTATGTCGAGCATACCGATCGGGCGATTGTCCGCATCGACGACGGGGACTTCGCTCACTTTGCGGTTCCGCATCAGTTCGATGGCGTCGGTCAGTTTTGCGTGCGTCCGGATCGAGATCGGTGTCTTGGTCATGACTTCGGAAATCGGCCGATCGAACGCACCATCGCTGTTTCGTTCGAAGAGTTTCGCCAAATCGCTGTCCGTGAAGATGCCGACGATTCGCGAATCGCCATCGACGAGGATAATCGCCCCCGTACGGCGTCCCTCGTGCTTCCCCCGCGCGAACACGGCACGCACGCTCTCGGTCATCGGCGCGATCCGCAGTTCGTCGCCGCAACGCATGTACGGCTCGACCGTGGCCAGTTTCCGCCCCAAACTGCCCGCCGGGTGAACGCGGGCGAAATCGTTGGCAGTGAAGCCACGAAGTTCGGACAGCGTGAACGCGATCGCGTCACCGAGCGCGATCATCACCGTCGTGCTCGTACTCGGTGCGAGGGAATTCGGGCACGCTTCCGCGACAGGGCCGTAGACAATTGCGGCATCCGAATTGGTCGCAAGCGAGCTAGTCGCATTCCCCGTGACGGCAACGACGGCGCTCGCCAGTGGCCGCAAGCTCGGCAACAACCTCAACAACTCTTCACTTTCCCCGCTATGCGAAAGCAGCAATGCCACGTCGTCCGGTGCGACCATGCCGAGATCGCCGTGGACGGCACGAGTGACATCGAGCGCGTAGGCACGGGTGCCCGTCGAGTTCAGCGTGGAGACGATTTTCTGCCCGACATCGGCCGATTTGCCGACGCCCGTCACCGCCAGCCGACCCCGACACGCGAGCAGGATCGCTATCACTTGCTCGAATCCCGGCCCGATGCGATCCGCCACAAGGCACAGCGCATCCGCTTCCGCCAGTAGCACCTGCCGGCCAAACTCTGCCCGATCGAATGACACTCCGCGAGCCGGAGCCAGCGCAGCCATGCGCAGTTCCTCAACGTGAGGGGGAAAATTCTCAATCCCACGTATACAAAAACACCACGTAACGCTGCAACCCCGAACCTTGCCAAAACAAATCGACCGCCCGCGTCGCGTTTTGGTAATATCTCGTTTAGGCTATTCTCTCCCCGAAACGATTTCTGCAGGATCACTCATGCCTTCGACGACGAACATCACCAGTATGCTCAAGGAAACGCGGGTGTTCCCCCCATCTGCCGATTTCGTCGCGCATTCTCACATTGATGCCGCCGAACGCGATCGACTCGCGATATGGGCCGAAACGGACCCCGATGCCTTCTGGGCCGAACAGGCGAAGTCGCTGCGCTGGTCTGCACCGTGGACGCAAGTTCTCGACTGGTCGAACGCCCCGTTCGCGAAGTGGTTCGTCGGCGGCACCTTGAATGTCAGCGATAACTGCCTCGATCGCCACCTCACCGGTTCCAGCAAAAACAAGGCGGCGATCATCTGGGAAGGCGAACCTGGCGACTCGCGGACGCTGACCTACCAGCAACTGCACCGCGAAGTGTGCAAGTTCGCCAACGGCCTGAAAAACCTCGGCGTAGTCAAGGGCGACCGCGTCACGATCTACATGCCGATGATCCCCGAAGCCGCCATCGCGATGCTCGCCTGTGCGCGAATCGGGGCGGTGCATTCGGTCGTGTTCGGCGGATTTTCTGCGGATGCCGTCGCGGACCGCAACAACGATGCGCAAGCGAAAGTCATCATCACCGCCGATCACGGTTGGCGACGCGGGAAGATGATTCCGCTGAAGCAGAACGTCGATATCGCACTCGAAAAATCGCCGAGCGTGAAGACGTGCATCGTCTTCGACCGCTGTCATCAGTCGGTTCACATGAAGCCGGGCCGCGACCTGTGGTGGCACGATGTGATGTCCGATTCTTCCGCAAACTGCCGTGCCGAACCAATGGACAGCGAACACCCGCTGTTCATTCTTTATACGTCGGGAAGCACGGGTAAGCCAAAAGGCGTGCTGCATACCACTGGCGGTTATCTCCTCGGCGTTTCGCTGACGCACAAGTGGGTGTTCGACGTTCGCGACAACGATGTCTATTGGTGTACCGCCAACGTCGGCTGGGTGACGGGGCACAGTTACATCGTTTACGGGCCGCTCGCGAACGGTTCGACGATGGTCATGTATGAAGGCGCGCCGAATCATCCGCAAGAAGATCGCTTCTGGGACATCATTGAAAAGTATCGCGTCACGATCTTGTACACC
>JANXNT010000608.1 GCA_025353985.1 Limnoglobus sp. | reverse complement strand
GGGGCGCGCTCGTTCCCGCCGATGTTGGCCACCGCCGATGGCCTGTTCCACGAAACCGGGCCGACGTCTAAACCGGTCGCCAACCAGCAACCGGTGAAGATCGCACAAGTGACCGATGGCCTATCGAACACGCTGCTTTTGGGCGAGCGTTTGCCGGGCGATAGCAACTACGAATCGTGGACGACGGCCCCGATCATGCCGATGCCGAACCCGCCGATTTTGTCGCTGCAAGGCTTCGCGGTGTGGGGTTCGCCGATCGGGCCATCGGCGATTGCCACCGCCGCGCTCAGTAGTTTCGCGCCGATCAATGCGAGCTACCCGCAAGAGTATATTCCGCCCCCTGCCCCGCCGCCGGGCAGCCCGCCGCCGCAGGTGAATTGGTCGGACATTTCCGCGGACATCTGGTTGCGAATGTGCGCTTACGGCAGTCGCCATACCGGCGGTGCCAACTTCGCGCTCGCCGACGGTAGCGTGCGTTACCTGCGAGCGACACTACCGCAATCGACACTGCAAGCCCTGAGCACCCGCGCCGGCAACGAAGTCGTCTCGGTAGAGTAACTCAGCCCACGAACACGCCATCGGCGATGGCGGTGCCGAACGGATCGAACTCTTGGAAGAGCGGCGGTTCGGTGCCGTTCGGTTGCACGACGGTCGAACCGCGATAGACGCGCACCCGTGCGAGTTGATTTTCGCCGCTCGCGGTAATCAGATCCGCGCGGTTGTCGCCATCAATGTCTTTCACGGCCAAGCGCACACCACCTCGGGCCGCATCGTTGCCTTCCACGAAGAAGTTCGCGACGGGGTTACTTTGCGCACCGACGACATCGCCATTGGTGATGCGTTGGCCATCGAGAGCATACACGCGCGGCCCGCCACCCGGCCCGCCGCCGAAGATCAATTCGGCTTTGCCATCGCCGTTCACATCGCCGACAGTCACGAACACGCCGTTCCGCAAGTTGGCCGCATCGCTGCCGGGGAAGGCAAAAAAGTCGCCGACGATCCGACCGGGGCTAGCCTGACTTTTGCCGAGATTCTTCCCGTCGAACACCGCCACGCGGGGCCCACCGAGGAACCCCGCACCCACGACGAGGTCCGCACGGCCATCGCCGTTGACATCGCCCATCGCCACGCGGGCACCGCCACGGAAAGCGGGATCGTCGATGCCGAAGAAGTTGTCGGTCCGCACAACGGCATTCGGGGCGAACGAATAAATCTGCACGCGACCGCCGCCGCCAACATCGGGGCTGACAGCAATTTCGTCCCTGCCATCGCCATCGATATCGCCGGCCGCGAGGAATACTCCGCCGAAGAAGCCCGCTTCGAACGCATCGAACTCGGTGGGCGCGGTAACGGTTGTGAAGGGGGCAATCGCCGGATCGATACCGAGCGCGATGCGAACGCGCGAGCCGCCGCCAGGGCCGACGCCGGTGATCGTGTCTTCGAAGCCATCGCCGTTCACGTCGGCAATCACGGTGCGAATCGTCGCCGGTGCGCCGGTTGCGATGTTCCCCGCTTGCACGTACTGCGAATTCGCAAGATCGTAAGTCTGTGCCGTGCCATCGTTGCGACCGCCGATCGCGAGGCGATTGGCCAGATTCGTGCTGGAAACGAGCCGCGCCACGCCGATGTCGGTATCGCCCGCCGTCGTGGTATCGATGGTGCCCGCAACGACAATGCGACCATCGGAGGCGAACGCGATACCCGCCGCACGATCGACGTTCGACGAACCGCGATCGAACGCCACCACGGTGCGACCATCGGTGTCGAAACTGGCGTCGAGACTGCCATCGGGCAGGAAGCGGGCGACGCCGATATCGGTGTCGCCGGGCGTCGACTGATCGACCGTGGCCGCGATCACGATCCGGTTCGTGCCGGGTTCGATGACGACACCCGCCGCGCGATCCTGATTCGTGCCACCGAGGTCGAACCCGAGCGCGAGTTGGCCATCGCTGTCGAACGTCGAATCGAGTTTACCATCGGCAAGCAAGCGAGCCACGCCGATGTCGCGGTCGCCGGTCGCGCCATTTTCCACGGTGCCAACGACGACGATGCGGCCGTTCAGAGCGATGGCCAGCCCCGCCGCTTCGTCGCTGTTTTTACTGCCGAGGTCGAAGGCAATCGACTGCTTGCCATCGGTGTCGAACGTGTTATCGAGCGTGCCATTTTCGAGTAAACGCGCGACGGCGTAATCGACATCTCCAGTTGCGGTGACGGCTGCCGAACCGGCCACGACGATGCGGTTATTCGACAGCACCACAAGCCCCGCTGCCGCGTCGGCGTTGTTTCCGCCGAGGTCGAAACCGACGGTCTGCCGACCATCAATATCGAACATCGCATCGAGGCTGCCATCGGTATTAAGCCGCACGATACCGAAGTCGGTATCGCCCGCAGTGGCGCGGGCCACAGTGCCAACGACAACAATACGGCCACTCGAATCGAGCGCGATACCCGTCGCGCGGTCGTCGTTCGTGCTACCGGCAAAGTCGAACGCGATCGTTTGCCGGCCATCGGTGTCGAACGTCGGATCGAGTTCGCCAGTGGCGGTCAGGCGTGCAATCGCGAAGTCGTAGTCACCCGCAGCATCGATTTGCGCGAACCCCGCCACGAGGATGCGGCCATCGTTTTGAATGACCACGCTGGTCGCGCGATCGATGTTGGCGCCACCGAGATCGAAGCCAATCGCAACGATGCCTTTGCTGCCGAAGGCGGTGTCGAGCGTGCCATTCGCGTTCAATCGCGTGACGGCAAAATCGACATCGGTAGGCCCGTTCTGTGCCGAACCGACGACGTAGGTTTGGTCGAGATGCTGTGCGACCGCACTTGCAGTATCGGCTTTCGAACCGCCGAGGTCGAACGAGACATCAACGAGGCCATTTGTGCCAAACGGTAAGTCGAGTCCGCCCACCGCCGCCGGCGTCGTGCGATCTTCGAGCAATTCGAGGCGGGTCGTTCGCAATCGGTTCATCGTGAAGCCACTCCTGGTTGGTAACATCACTTTACGGACGAACGACGTGGTGAGAATTGCGCGAAGGCGTCGATTTTCTGCCTTGGGAACGGCATCCGCCGTAGCATAAATCTCCACTCCGACGCGAGAATTGGGACGAGAAGTCGGATTCTTCGACGCCTCTTCCCCAAATCAACACCCTTCTGACCGTTGGCAGTTTGACCGGGCAAGAATCGGATTCTAGGCTTCAATTGCCCTTACTGATCCGTTCGATTTTTCCCGACGGGCGACATGCGCGACGAGCCACCCGTTTACCATTCTGCCGCGGATCGTTTCCTCGACATGGTCCTGCTATTTACGCCTGCGCTGTTGCTGGTTACGCTTGCCGCCGAGGCGAGTTCGGCGAGGCTGGGCATCGGCGCGATCGTGTTTGCGGTTGTCGGCGCGGCGTTTCTGCGCTCGCGGAAAGTCTGGCAACCACCCGCCAGTGGCGCGATCATTTTGCTTTACCTGCTCGCCTTCGGCTGGTGTTGGCATCAAACGCGGAACGGCTCCGGCACGCTGGCCCCGGCGGTTCGCGGCATCCTTTTGCTCATCGCCGTCGCCCTCACCTCGCTCTACGATTTGTACCGAACGGGTGCCGAACCGCGACGCCGTGCGAAGCAGTTTTGCGCTCGCATCCGCAACCGCCATTTCTGGCCATCGCAACTTTCCGACATCCGCACACTGCCCGAAGTCCGCGGTCTCCGCGACGCCGTCGCCGTGGAGCCAGGGCCGGTGTTCCCGCTATTGACCGACCCCAACGTCAACGTGCGAATCGCTGCGTTTTCCGCACTCGATGGCCGCACCGCGTGGCGTTCGAGCGAGGCCGCAACGGTGCTGAATGCGGCCCAACGCGCGAACGAATCGAGCGTCCGCAGTGTGGCCGTTGCCGCGCTGGCAACG
>JANXNT010000605.1 GCA_025353985.1 Limnoglobus sp. | reverse complement strand
TTCGAACGTTTTGCCGTCGTCGTTTTCGCCGTTCGACATGTTGCTCGTCGCTGCCGTGCTCGTTTATCTTCATGCACAATTTCGGGTGTATAGCCTCGCAAAGCAGGCGTTTCCCGATGAGCGAGTAAAGGCCGCACGGTCGATTCGCGACGCGCTCGACCGGCGGCCGCCACGCCTGATTTCCGAAAACGAACTCCTCATGATGATCCTGTTCGCGGTCGGAACGACGATCGCCGGGCAGTTCGTGTGGCTGCTTATCACACAGTTGGAAGTCGATTCAAAAGTTTTTCCACCGCTCCGCTTCCGACAGTTCGAACGGGGCCGACCGGACCTTGCCGGTATCGCAGTCAGTCGATTCTTGCTATTCACGCTCGGCTTCGGCTGCGTTGTCGGCCTCGTTCGTCTCGTGTTTTGGTACTGGCAAATTCGACAATGGAATCGCGAGGAAGCGAAGCTGTTACTCTTGGACACGGGCTGGCTGGAATCGCGCCGCGAATATTCCCGCATCGAAACGTGGCGTGCGGTTCGAATTGTCGACCAGCGCAATCCGGGCGAGTGGTGGCGACGATTCAAGAAGACGGGCAAGCGGGTCTTCAACGTGCTGTTTTTCGGCTTCGTTGGCATCTGCGTGCTGATGTTATTACTGGCGTATTTTGTCATTCGCTAACGATACGGAGTGAACCATGACGTTCTGGTTGCGCGAAGTCGCAGGCTGGTTGTTGATCGTGCTCGGCCTCGCGTCGTTCGGCGAAGCGTATCTGTTTGCATCGGCGAAGCGGGTCTTCACGGCGGGGCCGTTGGTCGTCATCGGCTTCGTGTTGTTTCGTGGCGGCCTACACCTCATCAAAGTTGCCACAGCAGTGCGCGCAAGCCAGGAAGCGGTGCCAGCCACGGCACAACGCACGGTACGCCGTGTCGGGAAAGCCAAGACGAATCCCGGCCAGCCGAAGCGATCCGTGATTCCCGGCACCAACGGCACGCGCCAAGCCACAGAGGCCGAGTGACGTGTTACCCGACGACGTTCGCGCAGTCATTTTCGACGCAGTCGGCACGCTGATCCACCCGACGCCCTCGGTGGACACGGTGTATGCAAAGTTCGCGGCGAGACATGGTGCGGTCATTGCCCCCGATACGATTCGATCGCGATTCCCGGCCGCATTTCGCAAACAGGAAGCGATCGACCGCGAAGCAGATTGGATGATCTCTGAAGTTCGCGAACGACAGCGTTGGCAGCAAATTGTAACCGAGACTCTGCACGAAGTACCCGACGCCGAAGCCTGTTTCTGCGAACTGTACGAACACTATGCCCAGCCCGAATCGTGGGTCGTTGCGGACGATGCGGAGGCGGTACTAGGGGCATTGTATGGGCGAGGATATTCGCTCGGTTTGGCTTCCAATCTCGACAGCCGATTGCAACGGGTTATTGATGGATTTCCCGCACTTTCGCGATATTTGGAAACCGTGATTATCAGTTCGGTCGTCGGCTATCGCAAACCATCAGTTCGCTTTTTCGAAATTGTCCGCGAACGCCTTGGCAATCCGCCGCCACACGACATTGCGTTCGTTGGCGACGACTTCGACAACGATTTCATCGGTGCCAGTGCCGTCGGTTTTCACGCGATTCTGCTCGATGAGACTTTGCG
>JANXNT010000604.1 GCA_025353985.1 Limnoglobus sp. | reverse complement strand
CCCCCAAGTCGGTGAGGTGGCAGCTCCGCTCTTTCTCTTTGATCTCGAAATAGACGCCCTTCGGCGGCGGGTTCTGCGGATCGATCCGCGCCGGGTCGATCGGCACCAGTACTGGCAGATCGTCGCCCTCGGTGCCCTGCAAGTTGGTCTTGCCGTCGGCCTTCATCTGCTGGCGGGCTTTGCGCTCGAGATCCGTCAACTTGCGGGCGATGTCGTCGGTGCGCTCGTAGTTGCGGATGTCGGTGAAGGCCGGCCCCGAGATGATCAGCGGCGTCCGGGCCTCGTCGATGAGGATGTTGTCGACTTCGTCGATGATCGCATAGTTCAACGGTGTACGTTGGCACTGGCGGTAGTACGGGTCGTATTTTTCATCGTCGAATCGCGCGGGCTTCATGTTGTCGCGCAGATAGTCGAAGCCGAATTCGGAGTTGGTGCCGTAGGTGATGTCGCACTCGTAGGCGACGCGGCGCAGCCCGGCGTCCATGTCGCTTTGGATGTACGCCGCCGCCACGCCGAGCGCGTGGTAGATCGGCAACATCCATTCGCAGTCGCGCCGGGCGAGGTAGTCGTTCACGGTAATGACGTGAACGCCCTTCCCTTCGAGTGCGTTCAAATACGCGGGCAACGTGGCGACGAGGGTTTTGCCTTCGCCGGTGACCATCTCGGCGATGTTGCCTTTGTGCAAAATCGCCCCGCCGACCATCTGCGTATCGTAGTGCCGCATCCCCTTGCTGCGGTGTGCCGCCTCCCGACAGGCGGCGAACGCCTCGGGTAACAGGTCTTCGAGCGTTTCGCCTTTTTTCAGCCGTTCGCGGAACTTGCCCGTTTGCGTTTTGAGTTCGTCGTCGCTGAGCGCTTTCATCGAATCTTCGAGCGCGTTAATGCGTTCGAGCGTCGAGCCGGGGACGATGGTGTGCGCGGCCGCATTCTTGGGCCGATAGTAGCCGAGGTTCCGAACGGTGCGATCGTTCGCGGTGCCGAACAACCGGGTGACGAAGCCCAAACTCCCTTCGACGAACGAGTTGAGTTTGTCGCCGAGCTTCTCGAGAATACCCGCTTCCATCTTGGTATCGGTCGCCATGGTCGAAAACCTCGCCGCGACGGAGCGCGGTGTCACTTCGGTAAACGGTCAGCAAGAAAGTCAGTGTAAGAATGTCGGGGGTAAGCGGTCAATACAAACCGCAAACCCGCTACGACGGCATCGTCCCAATCGCGGCGGTGTTGGGTGCGTTGAACTTGGCCCACGAGTGATTCGACACGAAGCTAGTTAAAACTCGCCTCACTTCGGATTCTTTATGAATTCGCGGAATTCGCGTATAATAGCGTCTGTGGATGATTTATGCCGGTGAGAAGGCGAACTGCGGTCGATTAAGAAACCCTATGGCTGCACTCAGTCGATCGATGAAAGACCTGGCACGGCGATTGCTGGTTTCAAGCCAGAATCCCTCGGAACCGCACGTCCCTGAAGTCGTGATCGCTATCGGGAAACTGCGGATTTCCCTGGTACGCTTTGCCGGTACGGATGGTTTCGTATCGCTACTACGGCGGGCGCTGGCGATGGCCCGTGCGGAAATGCCTTCGCTGCAAAGTGTCAAGGTTGGCCCGGACGGTAACCTCCACGGATTCGCCATCGATTCTTCGAATGCGGGTACCGAGGAAGCGATTGCGATTACGGCACAATTTCTTACCCTGTTAGGCTGCTTTATCGGCGAGCCTCTCACGCGCAGTATTTTGCGCGAGGCCTGGCCCGAGATCACGTTAGATGAGCTCCATTCCTAAATTGAGGCAGAGCGATGAGTATCGATGGGAAAAATCGAAACCAGGATCGTGTGCCCATTCGGCAATTGTCGACTGGCGTACTGGGTCTCGATGAGATCCTTGGCGGCGGCCTGCCCGAGTACTCGTTCAACATCATCGCCGG
>JANXNT010000594.1 GCA_025353985.1 Limnoglobus sp. | reverse complement strand
ATCGCCATTCGGGCCGATCCGCGTGATGCAGGCCAGCCCGGCTTCGGAAATTCGCATGGGCGATCCTTCCATTAAAGGCCGACGGCTTTCTTCACATCCGCGAATGGCACCGCCCCCAAGATCGTTCGCACGGTCCGTGAGACTGGCTCCGCCACTTCCAGTTCCGCGAGTGTCAGCCACACCGCCGTGTGACCAGGCAGCGGTGCTGGCACCCCGGGGGATCGCATGGCGAAGACGTGATACTGGTAGCGTCTCCACGTGCCATCGCGGCCGCTCTGGTTCCACGGCGGCACGTCCGCAGAGATTTTCTTCGGCATCGTCATCAACGGCCGGCCGATCACTTCGACTGCCGCTCGCAGTGCGGTGGCATCGAGTTCTTCGAGACTGACATCGCCGGGCGTGCTGGTCAGGACGGTGTGCCGTTTGCTCATCGGCAGCGTGAACGTGTGCCAATTCTCGTTGTAATCCAGCAAGATGCGGCCCTCCGCATCGAGGATCAAGAGAGCGACTACATCCAGCGTTTCGAGCGAAGTTGCCATGACGGCTCCGGGTGAGAAGAATCGGTTAGCGTGGCTCGCTAGCCAAGTATGAATACATCTATTGTTGCATACGGTTTCAGTAAAGTGAACTTGTTGCGACAACTATGGGAGAATCGCACATGACGCAGCACAATCGGCGGGGGTTTCTTCAGGCGACGGCGGCGGGGTTGCTCGCGCAGTCGGCAGTTGCGGAATCGCGCGTCACCGAGTTGTCGATCTCGCCGTTTCGCTTCGACGTCACGCCGCCGATGGGGCATTCGCTTTGCGGTGGCTGGATCAAACCGGTCGAAGCGGTCGATGATGCGCTCGAAGCGATCGGCTTCGTGTTGCACGGTGTCGGCCAGCCGATTGTGATTTGCGCCGTCGATTGGACTGGGTTGCTAAACGAGGCCCACGTCAGTTGGCGGGCGGCACTCGCCGAGGCAGCGGGTACGACGCCGGATCGCGTGGCAGTGCAGTGCGTCCACCAGCACAACGCGCCGTTCGCATGCCTCGATGCCGAGCGAATCGTGTTGAAACAGGGCGATCTTCCGCACATCGTCGAACTCGATTTTTTCCGCACCTGCCTCGAACGTGGTCGCAAAGCCGTTGCGAACGGGCTGAAGAAAACGCGCCGGGTTACGCACATCGGTAGTGGGAAAGCGATGGTCGACAAAGTCGCGTCGAATCGGCGCGTGTCGCGTTCACCCGATGGCAAAGTGCTGGCGATGCGCGGCAGTGCGAGCCGCGATGCGAAGCTGATCGCGTTACCCGAAGGCGTGATCGACCCGTACCTGAGGACCATCGCGTTTTACGACAAAGACACCAAGCTCGCGGCGTGCCATTACTACGCCACGCACCCGATGAGCTACTACGGCGATGGCCGCGTCACCAGCGATTTTACCGGACTCGCACGCAAGCAACGGCAACGCGAAGAGCCGGGTTGCACGCACATATACTTCACGGGGTGTGCGGGAAATATCTCGGCGGGGAAGTACAACGACGGCTCGAAGGAAGTGCGCCCGAGCCTGACGCAGCGCATTCACGCGGGCATGATTGCCGCCGAGAAAGCCATCGTTCGCGATACCATCGGCGATGCGAAATGGCTCACATCCGAGATGCTACCACCACCGTTAGCGGGCATCACTGCCGAGCAAATGGAAAGGACCATCGCCAACAAAACGAACAGCGTCGCGAACCGCAACCGCACATCGTACCAACTCGCCTGGATGCGCAGACACGCGGCGAAGCAACCGCCGATCGTGCTGAGTGCATTGCACATCAACGACGTTTCGATGTTACACCTGCCTGCCGAATCGTTCGTCGAATATCAGCTTCGGGCACAGGAACTGCAACCGAAGCGATTCGTCGCCACCGCCGCCTACGGCGACGGCGGCCCGTGGTACATCCCCACGAAGGAAGAGTACCCCAACGGCGGCTACGAAGTCAGCGTCGCATTCTGCGATCCCGAGATCGACGCCACAATGACCGCCGGGATGAAAACCATTCTGAACGCAGGATGATTTCCAGTTCCACGACGTTGGAAACGACCCTGTTGCTTGCACGATGCACTGCGGGCGACTATCGTATTCTCATTACCACACCACGTAAATTTCTTCCCCAGAAGTCATTGCCATGAATCGCCGAACCCGCTTGCAACTCGTCGCCCTCGAAGCCCGCGA
>JANXNT010000587.1 GCA_025353985.1 Limnoglobus sp. | reverse complement strand
TTGGAGGAACGCAACCGATGCTCGAATCACCAACATCTACGTTGCAGCCGTTATGAAGCTGAGTTCTTCGCCCGATAGACCGGCGAACTCAAGCTCTTGCAGGAACTCGGCGGCGGTGGGGTAACGGTGGTTGGGTAGCTTGGCGAGTAACCGCGAGAGGATGCGGTCCAGTGCGGGCGGGATCCGCTTGTTGACGATGCTGGCGGTTACGTACGTTCCCTTTTCTTTGGCCTTAATCAATGTCAGCATGTCTGTGGCCGGGAACGGTGTGATCCCTGTAAGGCAGTGGTAGAGCAAGCAACCGAGCGCGTACAAATCGCAACGCGGGTCGACGTGTTTTGCGTCGCGGACTTGTTCGGGTGCCGCATAGAGCGGGGTGCCGATACCGATGCCCGTTCGCGTCAGCCCGACATCCGCATCTTCGGTCGTTTTCGCCAAGCCGAGGTCGGCGAGTTTGACGATTCCGGCCTTGGAGATCAGCAAGTTGTCCGGCTTGACATCGCGGTGGATTAGCCCCGATTCGTGCGCGTATTGCAGTGCCATCCCGCACGATTTCGCAATGAGCGCGGCGTCCGCAACCGGGAAGCGACCGAGCTTGCCGAGCCACGTGCCTACCGTGCCACCTTCGAGAAGTTCCATTGCCAGGAAGATGAATCCGTGTGCCTCGCCGGCCGCGATGAGCCGTACGATGTGTGTGTGGTCGAGTTTCCCCATGATTCGCACTTCGCGGTGGAATCGCTCGACGAAACTCGCCTTCGCGCCGAGTTCCTTAGACATCACTTTCACGGCAACGATGCGGTTGCGACTAATCTGAATCGCCTTGAACACGGTCCCCATGCCGCCTTCGCCGAGCTTGCCGATCAGGCGAAAATCGCCGAGCGTGCTGACGAGGACTTTCGTCGGAGCCTTAGGTTGCGGTGCGGGCACGACACCGCCGGGAATGAATTCCTGCGTCTGGTCCAGTGCATCGGATGGAGCGATCCAATCTTGCGTTTGATCCAGACGCTTCGGCTCGGGGGGCGACATGGGCGTGTCTCTGCGAGTGAACGATCTTTCGAACATCATAACGAATCGTTAAGACTCATGCACTCACTTCTTGGGAGAGATTTCGAGACCGTTCGAACCGAGTATCGAACTCTCTGGCAAGGCCTTTACACCGTCGGCTGTTTTGGCGAGAAAGCGCGGCAACGCAGAGTTTTCGGCCCATGTAATCGCATTTTGCCACATCAGTTTGTCGAGGTGACGCGAGACGTCCGTTTCGCCATTCGGCAAGGAAATAT
>JANXNT010000577.1 GCA_025353985.1 Limnoglobus sp. | reverse complement strand
TCCTTAAAAATCGTCATTTGACCCCGTGAACGGTTACGTCTAAAAACCGCGCGCATACCAGTGCCCAAGTTATCCGAAGCCTCAAGAACTCTTCCGTTATCGTCCACTACCCAAGCTTCCCAATAATCCAGACCTATCAAGTTTACCGTGTAATTATTCGGTCTGGCACCTAGATCAATTGGTATATTTGTAATCGCAGCGCCACCGCCATTTTTGATGGTCCCGCTTATTGTTACGTGCTGAAGGATAACTCCAGCACCATTTTTCTTTATTTTATTTTCTACCACCCATATTGTGCCTGATGCAAATGCTCCTGGCTGATTTTTCACCGGAACAATCTGTGTTGCTGCGGTTTGTCCAGCCTCTATTTTAGGCGGGACTCTGAATTTCTCATTAAATGTCAGCGTAGTTTTGACTTCTGCCACAATCAGGAACGCTTTTGCTCCGGGATTTCCCGCCAGGTAGCCTGCGCCTGCGGCCACGCCGATAACGGCAGTTTCGTCGGGCTCCGGCGTTTGGTCGTCGACGGGTACGATTTTGAGCGGGATCCGGTTTTCGCCAGGCGCAAACGTCAACGTCGAGGCGTCTACCAAAATATTATCGCGAGTGAGATAATAATCCTCATTGACGTTGGCGGCACCGCCATAGCCTAAATGGACGGTGAGCGATTGCGACAAGTTTCCATCGCGCCAAACGATGAGATCTTCGCCTTCGTCCTGATTTTCCGGTATGACGGCGGCATAGGTGGTATCCACGTTGTCCTGCGAGACGACGACCGGCTCCGATGTCGTTTCCAGCCAGACGGCAGGCGTGAACGTCGTCGATTTCTGGTAGAACCCGGCATCGATCGTGTTGACAGAATGGCCTGTCTGGACTGCGAATGCTTCCACCCAGCCATCTTCGGGATTCGGGTCGCTGTTCGTTGCGTCGAAATATTGGTGATACGTGAAGTCGAGCGAGCCGGGATTGGGATTCACGAAACGAATCTGCAAGAACACGCCGAGCGGAAAATCTGTGAATTGGTAGTGCCCCGTACTATCGGTGGTCGTCGTTTGGAGTAGCGGCCCGCGATAGCCTGCGTGGGCATCGTACAGTTCGACGGAGACGCCGGAGACGCCGACTTCGCCGACATCTTGGAAGCCATCGTGGTTGGCATCGAGCCAAACGAAATCGCCAATCGTGCTCGGCGGTGGTGGGGGAGGCGGCGGCGGTGGCGGTGGCGGTGGCACTTCGGGGGGCACGGTCGGTGGAACGTCTGGCGGCACCGTTGGCGGGACTTCGTTTGTCGGCGGGAAGATCGTCGGCGGGACGCCGGGGATCGGTTCGTGGATTGTCAAAGTTTGTGTCGGCAAACTGAACAATTGATAGCTCGAACTCGCAGCGAGTGTGAGACTGAGCGAATCGTCTCCGTCGTTGATGCCATTATCGAAGTTGAGAATCGAGATTGTAATCGACGATTGGCCCGCCGGAATTGTCACCGAATGGGGAATCGGGTGAAAATCCGCACCTTCGGTGGCACTGCCACTAATTATGAATGTCAACACGAGCGGCGAACTGAGGTCGCCGCTGCGAGTGAGCGTAAACGAACCGGCTTGGCTCGATTCGACGCCATCCGTCGAAGACAGACCGACCATCGGCACAGAGCTATTGCTGCTGCTGTAACTGGCACTTCCCGAACCGCTACCCGACCCGGAACCACTATCGCTACTGCCGGATCCCGAACCACTACTGCCGCTGCCCGTACCCGAGACGCTGCCCGTACCCGAGCCGCTTCCCGTACCCGAGCCACTGCCACTTCCCGATCCGCTGCCGGAACCGCCGCCTTCGCCTTCGCCTTGGCTGCTGCTCGACGAGGACTGCGTGACCGTGAATCCCCACGAATGATCGTTGTAATCGAAGTCGGCGGTCATCCCCGGCATCTGTGCGAGATCTTCCAATTTCACCGTTACCGAGGTGCCGCTCACCACGATCTGGAATGCGGCACTGGTGCCCGATGCGGAGCCAGAGCCAAATTCGTAGGTGTGCGTTTGGCCCAAATAGGTGACGTGGATACTCCCCGATACCGCATGGACGATTGCATCGGCGGCGCTCGCGGCTTCGATATCCGGACTCGCGACGTACAGCGAACCGGAGATCATCGCGTCGGTGCTACCGGGGTTATTCGACACCATTTGCACGTGCCACATCGCGGGCACATCGCGCGCTTCGAGCGGCGTGAGATTGAGCCGGTACGGTTGCGGCTTGCGGACGGGCTTGCGAAAGCGTGAGAACATGGTTCACTCGGAAGAAAGTGAATGAACTGGCATCAGGATATCCACTCGCCTGAGCGAATGTCAAACGTATTCGCGAAAGATTTCGCAAATAGTTTCCACTTTCCGCGCACCCACACGAATTGGCCGAGTCAAACAGTATTCGATGATTTGACGTAAGTCGGAATTGTGTCGCGTCGCGAAAGTGCTTCGAAATGACACTAAAAAGGCGCGCCACGACA
Organism: Limnoglobus sp.; assembly: GCA_025353985.1. Classification (GTDB taxonomy): domain Bacteria; phylum Planctomycetota; class Planctomycetia; order Gemmatales; family Gemmataceae; genus Limnoglobus. The sequence continues at coordinate 4,366 of JANXNT010000577.1, read as the reverse complement.
TGATAAAGGGCTCGTCCAACGAGAGTTTGAGATACGGCAATATTGCCCAAAACGGACAAGCAAAAGACGATCAAAAATGGCACTTTGAGACGAAAAAACAGCCGAAAACACGGTTTTTGAACCTCCGCAATTCGGACTTACGTCGATTGTGAGAGGCGAAAAATCCGACTTTGGCGGCCACTTCGACTATAACTCTTGCTACGGTCCGATCGCTTTCACGCATCTCCCGGAGGGATTCTATGCGGGTTCGCTTCCCTATATTGGTGGCCTTGGCTGCCGCGACGGTGTTCACCATGACGATGCCTACGACCCATGGCGACGAGGGGATGTGGTTGTTCAACAACCCGCCCCGCAAACAGCTCAAAGAGAAGTACGGCTTCGAGCCGACCGACGTGTGGCTCGAGCACGTGCAGAAGTCGAGCGTGCGGTTTAATAGCGGTGGCTCGGGGAGTTTCGTTTCGCCGAATGGCCTGGTGATGACGAACCACCACGTCGGTGCGGACGATCTCCAGAAGCTCAGTACGAAGGAAAAAGACTATCTGAAGGACGGCTTTCAAGCAAAGACGAACGCCGAAGAGATCAAGTGCAAGGCGCTCGAACTGAACGTGCTGCAAAGCATGAAAGACGTGACCGCCGAGGTCAACGCCGCCGTGCCCGCCGATGCCACGCCCGCCGATGGCTTCAAAGCCCGCCAGAAGAAGATTGCCGAGATCGAGAAGGCGAACGCCGACGAAGCGACCGGCAAACGAGCGGACGTGGTGACGCTGTACGCGGGTGGCGCGTACCACTTGTACATCTACAAAAAGTACACCGATATTCGCCTCGTGTTTGCCCCCGAGAAAGCGATCGCGTTCTTCGGTGGCGACCCGGACAATTTCGAGTATCCGCGGTTCGACCTCGATATGTGCTTCTTTCGCGTTTACGAAAACGACAAGCCGATTGTTTGCGAACATTACCTAAAGTGGTCCGCGAACGGGTCGAAGGAAAACGAACTCATTTTCGTGTCTGGTCACCCCGGCCGCACCAATCGCCAGAACACGATGGCCGAACTAGAATACCTGCGCGACACTGGCTACCCGTACCTTCTGCAACGCCTCAACCGCCTCGAAGTGCTGATGGGCAGTTGGGTCGCACGCAGCGAGTCGAACCGCCAGAAGGGCGAAGACGATCTGTTCGGGATTCAGAACAGCCGCAAGGCACGAATCGGCGGGCTGCAAGGGTTGCTAGACCCGAAGATTATGGCACGGAAACAAGCCGAGGAAGACCGCCTCAAGAAGTTCATCGCCGATGCGGGCGATTCGACGATGGGCGATGCCGCGAAGGCGTTCGATACCATCGCGAAGGCCGAAAAGAAGCGGGCAGAGATCTTTAAGGAAGCCGCGATTCTCGAAGGCGGCGGCGGCTTCAACAGCTCGTATTACGGCATGGCCCGCACGATTGTCCGCGCCACCGAAGAGAAGACCAAACCGGCGGGCGAACGCTTCCGCGAGTTCTCGGATGCGAAACTGCCGAGCCTCGAATTCGGCCTGTTCAGCGACGAACCGCACTACGACGACTTCGAGATTTTGAAGCTATCCGATAGCCTCACGTTCCTTGCAACGACGTACGGCGCGAACAACGAAATGGTGAAAGCGGTACTGGCCGGGAAGTCGCCACGCGAACGCGCCTTCGACCTAATCAGTGGCACGAAACTGAAGGATGTAGCCGAGCGCAAGAAGCTGTATGAGGGCGGTAAAGCGGCCGTCGATGCCAGTACCGATCCGATGATTCTGCTCGCGAAACTCGTCGATCCGCACGCCCGCAAGGTGCGCAAAATCTCCGAAACCGAAGTCGATGAACCGAAGCGCCAGGCGTACACCGCACTCGCGAAAGCGCGATTCGCGATGGACGGCACCAACACCTTCCCCGATGCCACCTTCACGCTTCGCCTCAGCTATGGCACCGTGAAAGGCTTCAAGGAAGACGGCAAAGACGTGCCCGCATTCACGACCTTCGACGGCCTTTATGCTCGCAGCAAAGAGCAAGACAACAAATACCCGTTCGAGTTGCCGAAACGCTGGAACGACAAGAAGAGCGCACTCGACCCGAAGACGCCATTCAACTTCGTGGCGACCGCCGACATCATCGGCGGAAACAGCGGTAGCCCCGTGGTGAACAAGGAAGGCGAAGTCGTGGGATTGATCTTCGACGGGAACATTCAGTCGCTGATTCTCGACTTCATCTTCGATCAGGAAATTAGCCGCGCCGTGTCGGTCGATAGCCGCGCGATGATCGAAAGCTTGCGGAAAGTCTACGACGCCAACTGGCTCGCCGACGAACTGACGGGCAAGAAGTAAAGTGTCTGCGTGGGGCACGTGAAAACGTGCCCCAATTTTACCCCGTTTCGACGGACATTCGCCACCAGGCGATGAGCGTGAAAAGCGTGCCGAAGCCGCAGAGTGCGGCACAGGCCGTCCAGACGATGGCGATTTGCGGGTCGGGGTTCGTTAGCAGTTGCGCGTAGGCATCGAGCGACCAAGCGTGGGGCGTAACGCGGCTGACGCGGCGCATCTCTTCAGGCATCAGGTACCGCGGCATCAACGACCCGCTCAGCCCCGCTAACACCATCACGAGCAGTGTGCCTGTTACCGAGACTTGCTGTTCGGTTTTCGCAAACGCGGCCACGAACATCGCCAGGCCGACTGCAGCAAACGAGGTACCCATCACCACGGGGATCAGCAATAACGGCTGCGAACCGAGCGACATGCCGAACAGCAAATTGCCTGCGAAGAGTAAGCCGAAGCCTTGCATTAACGACACCGCGAAGCACGGGAGCAACTTGCCGATGAGCAGTTGCCAGCGTGCAATCGGCGCGGCATTCAGCCGTACGAGCGTACCGAATCGACGCTCGCTGGCGAACAGCCAGCCCATCACCAATACGAGGAAAAACGCGAAGGTCACGGTGTAACTCGGGACGAGTGCCTGATAGCGGATCGCGCCGCGGCGGATCGTGCCGGAGCCATCGGATTGATACGCAGAGCGGTTCGTGGTGCGTGGCGGTGGCGGGTCGCTGTTAGTAAGTTTTGCCCACGTTTTGCCGCGAAAATTGTACTTGCTGAAGAACGCCGAGATGCCTTTCTGCATCCCGTCGCCGAGGGTTTTCTTCGGCAATAATAAATACGCGCCGCGAAGTGCGGGCATGTGCTTTTCCATGCGATCCATGAACGGGTCGGTGCCGATCATGTCGAACGCCTGCCCGATCATCCAGGGTATGACGACGCGCATGAGCGCGACTTGCACGACCTGTTCGACGACGGCGGCGGCGACTTCTTGCGTCGGGTCACGGAGGATGTGTACCGAGACTTCGCCGACGTTCATGCCATCGCGGTTTAGCGGGTTGATCGGGTTGAGTTTGAACGGCTCGCCGACGAACGAGCAACGGTGAATGCGCTCGCTGAAGTCCGCTTCGAGGATAATAATCACTGCCCGCTCGCCCGATTGGATCAGGCGTTCGGCTTCTTCGCGGGTGGGGATCATCTCGACTTTGATGTCGGCGGTGCCGGAGAAATCTTCGATGAGAATCTCGGACCACGGCCGATCCGGGAACCCACTCGCATCGGCCGGCAGACCGGCATCGAGGTTGACCACGGAGATACGAAGCTGCTCTTTTTTGTTCGGGTCGAACGCACCGCCGACGGTGATGCCGAGAATCAGCACGAGCAAAATCGGCATAATTAACAAGATCACCGCCGCACGCGGATCGCGCAGCATCAGCCGGAAATCTTTGGCCGCAAGGGTAAGGATGGGTCGCATGGCGTTAATCTCGTTTCGGATCGCGTATCGCAGTCCCGTTAGCCCGACGCGCTAGCGAGGTTTTTCCCGTCCCTCGCTAGCGCGTTTTGAAGTTACGCTATTTGAGATACGGGTCGCATTTGCCATATTGTCTTCGAGCCTGAAAGGTTCGTTCCAACAGCCCAAGGCAAAGCCTTGGGTACCCGCCGCACCATGATTCGGCTCTGAAAGGGGGCCGTTCAGGCTACACCCACTTGCAAAACCGTGTCGCAAACAGGGCGGTACGGAATGCGTGAACGGTTGTACGTTGAACGGCCCCTTCAGGGCCGATGAACATTTTCAGACCGATACCCAAGGCTTCGCTGGCTTCGCCGACTTCGCCTTGGGCTGACAGAATCGGCCCTACAGGCCGAAAAACGGATTTTTGGAAACGTAGGTGTTCCAAAAACCCGTGTCGAACGGAAATTTTGCGCTACTTCAAAACTGGCCCGACGCGCTAGAGCCTGTTATGCACTTTCGTTCGCCAATTTGGCGATGCGGCGGAGCAACAGTCCCGCGAATGCGACCCAGTGCCAGCCGGCCAGCGTCTCGGTGA
>JANXNT010000570.1 GCA_025353985.1 Limnoglobus sp. | reverse complement strand
CCGGCGATGCGATTTCGCACTCGCTGGATCTTCTTGCCACTCTCCTCGACGGCTTTCTTCAGCGCGTTCAATTCGAGCAAGCTCAGCCGCCGCGACTTGCCTTTCGGCAGGCGATCGAGCCGTACGGGGCCGAGCGAGATTCGTTGCAACCGCATGACTTTGTGGCCGAGTTGCGCCAGCATTCGCCGGATTTCGCGGTTCTTGCCTTCGCACAATACGATGCGCACCCACGTACTATCGCCCTGGCTGCGGACTTTGCGTGCCGCCTTCGCCTTGACTTTGCCATCGCTCAGCCAGACTCCATCGAGCAATTTTTGCAAGTCCATAATCGATGGCTGCCCCGCCACCAACGCGAGGTACGTCTTCTCGATCTCGAACTTGGGGTGCATCAGTTGGAAGGCAAGTTCGCCATCGTTGGTCATCAGCAGCAAGCCTTCGCTCGCTTCGTCGAGACGCCCGACGGTATAGACGCGCTGTTCGACGTGCGTAATTAAATCGAGCGCAAGCGGGCGTCCCGCCGGGTCGTGGTTCGTACAGAGGTAGCCGACTGGCTTGTTGACGACCCAGTACGTCGGTTTTTCCGAACGCACGTTGTTGTCGTCGACGGAGATTTTGTTTTTTTCGATGTCGACTTTGATGCCGAGATCGCGAACGATGCGGCCATCAATTTTGACGCGCCCCGCCGCGATGAGTTCATCGCAGTGACGACGCGAACCGATGCCCGCATGGGCGAGACATTTGTTGAGACGTTCCATCGATACATTGTACGAACCAAATCATCAAACGTTCGTCGGCATCAGTGGGCCGAGTTCCTCGAAGAGGTGATCGAGGATCCCTGCGAGGGCACCTTGGGCTTTCGTGGAAGTCGATTGCAGCAAGCGGCACTTTTCGCGAAATGGTCGCAGTTTCCGTACGGCCGCGCGCGAAGTGAGGCAATCGAGCAGGTTCGGTACGATGTTCAACAATCGCCCGTGCATGATAATCAGCGGCGGTGCGAACAGATTCGCCGTCATGGCCACTGCGATCGCGAGATAGTCGAGCACGGCTTCGATTTCCGAATGGAATGCCGCCGGGTCGTCGGTTGCCAATCGGATCGCTTCGTCGATGGTCACGGTTCGCCCGATTTTTAGGGATACGCGCCGGGCGAAGGTGGCATCCGTGGCAAGTGTCTCCAGGCAGCCACGGTTCCCGCACCCGCAGACGGTGCCTTTGGGGTCGACGGTGATATGCCCCAACTCCCGGGGTAGACCGATGTGCCGCCCGAGTAACCGCCCGCCGGTAATCACCCCCAGCCCCAAGCCGCCACTGTAGTCGATGATCGCCAGATCCTCGGCAAGGTGGGCGCGACGTTCCGCCAAACACAGTGCGTCGTTCTCTTGAATCAGAATCGTGCTGAAACCGAGTCGGTCGCGCAAATCGTGGCTAGGATGTTGATCGTCGGTCTGATGCAAGTTCGGCGAGAAGACGGTGAGTTCGCCACTCGGATCGATGAGGCCCGGTAAGCTGAGACCCAAGCCGAGCGTTTTCACGTCCGGCGTGTCGATCCATGGGCGCGCGTGTTTCTCGATCTCGGCGAGAAGCCGAGCGTACGTGTTCGGCGTCAAGAATCGCAGCGAATGCTCTTCGTAAATGCTTCCATCCAGTCCGCCAACGACCATCTCACACCATTCCGGTTCGACCGAAACGCCGATGACTTGCACGGACTCCCGCGCGAGACGCAGAATCTTGCCGGGACGGCCTGGCCCGCTGATTTCCGCATCGGTTTCCTCGATGTATCCCGCATTCAAAACCTGCGTGACGGCCGACGAAACCGTCGTCGGGCTGATTCCCGTGATACGTGCGATGTCCGCCCGCGAGATCGGCCCTTGGCTCTTGAGCGCTTCCACGACAGCGCGCTGCGTCATCCGGCCCAAAAGCTGCGGTCGCAGATTCGATGTGATGGCGTTTTTCATGGACTATTCAATTCCGTCAATGGCCATCAGTTCCAAAGTTGCCGCGAACGCGCGGATCGTTTTGTCGGCATCTTCGACGCTGTGCGTCGCACTCGTCAGCCCCGCGTAGCCCCAGAAGTCGACGCCGTTTAAGAGCATCCCCTGGCGAACGGCGTGCATGTGTTTCGTATTCTTCGGCCCGTCGAGTGCGTTGACATCGCCATTCAGTGGCACGAATCCGTCGTTCTCCGTCGTCGCGACCATAGCACGGGGGCCGGTGTAATTCGGCACAACGCGAATCATCGAAAAGTCGCCGTACGCGATCCACGGACTGTTTCGCGCGGCGAAAAGTTCGTTTAATCCATTACGTAAGTAACGGGCAATCGTGTTCGCTTTCGCGCTCGGTTCGCCCGTCGCGATTTGTTGCAGCGTCGCGATGCCCGCCGATGCGGAGAGCGGATTCGCGTTGTAGGTTCCGGGGTGTTTCATCTTCGGCTTGCCCGCGCGTGGTTCGATGAACGCGAGGATGTCCGCACGACCCACGAGGCAGCCACCCGGCAGGCCACCTGCGAGAATTTTTGCGAGCGTCGTAAGGTCCGGCGTCACGCCGTACACTTGCTGCGCCCCTCCCGGCGCGACGCGAAACCCGGTAATGACTTCGTCGAATATCAGCAGCACATCGTACTTCGTACACAGTGCGCGTAACCCGTGCAGAAACTCGCCGCGAATCGGCACCGCGCCCCAGTGACCGCCCGTTGGTTCGAGGATCACCGCCCCGATGTCTCTATTTGCTTTCAGTGCCTCTTCGACGCGGTTGAGGTCGTTCGGCGGTATCGCCACGCAACAATCGGCGACGCCCGCAGGCACGCCCGGCACCGAGGCCGATTCGTATGGCGGATCGGAAGAGATGGTGACGTAATCGTGCCAACCGTGGAAGTGCCCGTGGAATTTCAGGAATTTCGCGCGTCCAGTAAACAGTCGCGCTAACCGCAACGCCATCATCGTCGCTTCGGTGCCACTCCCCGTAAAGCGAACCCGCTCCGCCGACGGGAAGAGTTTCTTCACCCACGTGGCCCACTCGATTTCCAGATCGTGGCACGCGCCGGGGTGCGTGCCTTGGCTCATCTGTTCTTGCACCGCTGCGACCACCGCTTCGGGCGAATGTCCGAGCAAATGCGAGCCGTGCCCGACGAAATAATCGATGAGTTCGTGCCCGTCGACGTCCCACTTCTTCGAACCCTTCGCCCGGTTAATGTAAACTGGGAACGGCTCCATCATCCGGGCATCGTGCGTGACGCCGGTCGGGAAGAGAGTCTTCGCGATCTCGAAGCGTTGCCGCGACCCATCGAAAGCATCTGCGTATCGCTCGACCAATGACATAAAGATTTCGCTCATAGTTTGAAGGTGATGTCTGTATCTTAATCGCGTGAGGTTCGCGTGGGTAGCGGACATGCCCGATTCATCGGATTTCCTTTATCATCGCAGGTCGCGTAATGATATCGTCGTCGCAAACCCCGAAAGTCAAAGTCGATGGTCCGGTACCCGAATCGGCTGCACTTACGCACACCGTAAAGCAAAATCTGCTGAGCGGTTCGTCGACCGAGATCACGCAGATCGGCCCCGGTTGCGTACCGAAGCATCTCGAAAATTATCAGTTCTGGCAGCCGGGGCGGCAGGTCGACGATTTCGTGTTGTTGTCCAAACTCGGCCAGGGCGGGCTGGGCACGGTCTTTCTCGCGAAGCAAATTTCGCTCGACCGCCAGGTGGCACTCAAAGTCACAGACGCGACCGTGGCGGGTGCAACCGAAGGGCTGGCGCTCGCGAACCTCGAACACGATAACATCGTGAAGGTGTACTCGGGTTTCTCCGAACTCACTAGCAAAAAGCACTGCCTTTGCTTGCAATACGTGCCCGGCACGACGCTCGGCAATGCGATTGCGTTCCTCTACGCGAAGGATCGCTGCCCCACATCAGGCAACGACTTTCTCGCGGCTATCGATGCCCTTGCAAGTGGCGAAAGTCGCTTCGACCCCGCATCGCTTCGCGATCGTGCGGCACTCGAAGGCGACGACTTCATTCAGGCCGTGTGTCGTATTGGCGAGCAACTCGCGGGGGCACTCGCATTCGCACACGGTCGCGGCGTGCTTCACTGCGACGTCAAGCCGGGGAACATCCTCATCACGCCGTACGGCCGCCCGCTGCTCGTCGATTTCAATGTGTCCGTATCGTGTGGCGCATCGGTCACTGGTGGCACGCCGAAATACATGTCGCCGGAACAAATGACGTCCGCGTGTGGTTTGCCCGAGGCGGTCGCCGTCGATGAACGTAGCGACTTGTATTCGCTCGGGGTCGTATTGTTTGAACTCGCAACCGGCGTGTTGCCGAGTGCGGCGAACCGCAAGAGGGAAGCCGATCTTCCGCCCGAACTGGCCGCCGTCATTCGACGCTGTTTGCAAACGAACCCGATGGATCGCTTTCAAAGTGCGGCGGCACTTCGCGAAGCGCTCGCTGGC
>JANXNT010000551.1 GCA_025353985.1 Limnoglobus sp. | reverse complement strand
GCATCGGGAAGAGGCGAAGCATGACGGTCCTTTTGTGAAAGCCGGGGCACGCAGCTTACTTTTTCTCTGGCACCCACGTTTCCAGATACATACCGTTGCTGGATGTGGATTCAAGTTGCGTGGGGCGCGGTTTGTCGGCGGGGCCGTAGCAAAGCTGGAGTTGGCCGTCTTTTTTTGCATAAAGGCCGTGATACTTTTCGCCTTTTCGCGGGCCGGTGACCACGTTCCATTCGAACGTCATCAGTTTCGCGTTAAGCACCAACTCCGCCGAGATGAGCCGCACGTGTTCGTCTTTCGCTTTGTCGAGCACTTTGTACAGGCGATATTCGCCATCCTTGATAACCAGCGTGAAATCGTCGGCCTGCCCCTTGGGAAGTTGTTCGCGGCCTTCGCACACGATCGAAACCGGCTTCCAGAACCCGACGAGTTTCTCCGCATCCGTAGCCGGTTCCGCAGCAAACGCCGCCGATGCGAGTAACAGAACTACGAGTGAAACACGAAACATAGGATTACTCCAGGAATGCAGCGAATGCGGCGGGTTATGATCGTGTTGCATTGCAGTGTCAACCGCAGCTGGACCGCGAACCGTATAACAGCAGCATGAACAGTAGCCCGGATTTGATCGTGATTGGCGGCGGCATTATCGGCTTGACCTCCGCGTATGTGCTGGCGAATGCCGGGGTTCAGGTGGCGGTTTATGACCGTAGCGATTTCGGGCGGGAAGCCTCGTGGGCTGGTGCGGGTATCATCCCGCCCGGCGATCCGTTTCGTACTGGCACGCCATACGATCACCTGCGTGCGCTCGGTGCGGTCGGGATGCCGATCCTTTCGGCGGAATTACGCGAACTCACCGGTATCAACAACGGTTACTTGCGCTGTGGTGGCATCGATTTCCTGCAAGCCACCGACGACTACGTCGTACCGCTCTGGCAGCAGGAAGCGATTCGCTACGAAGCCCTTACGGTTGGCCAACTCGCAATGCGTGAAGCGAATATCGCGTCGCCGGTTGGCTCGCCGTACTACCTCCCCGATATGGCACAAGTCCGCAATCCGCGACACCTGCGGGCACTCATCGCGGGCTGCGAACGCATCGGTGTCGAACTCCACGCGAATTGCGGATTCGAACGCTTTCTGATGGATGGCGACCGCATAACGGGCGTGCAACTGACTACGGGCGAAGTCGCAACGGCGGGGCAATATTTGCTCGCAGCAGGGGCGTGGAGTGGCGCGATACTAGAAGCGTTCGGCTGCACGCCCGGCGTCGTGCCGGTACTCGGCCAGATTGCGCTTTTGCAAACGAACGCGAACGTGCTGAAATCGATTTTGCTATTCGGCAAAGAGTATCTCGTACCGCGTGGCGACGGGCGAGTCCTAATCGGTTCGACCGAAGAACCCGAAGCCGGTTTCGCGAAGCGCACGACACCGGAAGGCATCGAATCGCTGCTGGCATTCGCAAACAACCTCGTCCCGGCGTTACGAGATGCGAAGCTCGAAACGGCGTGGTGCGGCTTGCGGCCCGGTTCGCCGGACGGGATGCCGTTCATCGGCCCGGTGCCAAACGTGCGTAACCTCTTTGCGGCCATCGGCCACTACCGTTCCGGAGTACAACTCTCGATTGGCACCGCACAATTCGTGAGGGAACTCATCATGGGCGACGTACCGTGCGTGCCGTTGTCGTCGTTCGCTTTGGACCGAAAAGCCGGTCGCATGGCTCGCACCGCGTTTCGTTCGTGAGAGTTTCCCGATTTCTCGTTTGTCGCCACGTGCGGAGTTTGATGAAATACGGAGATGCAAATGAACACGCACCGCGAAAAGCTGACGCAACTGACCGACGACTTCGACTGGCTGGAGGAGCACTGCCGCCGGGAGCCCGAGTTGGCCCGGCACGCGGAGCACCTGCACCTCGCAGCGGCACTGGCGCGAAACATCATCGGTGGGGCACTCGAACAGCAACCGCCACGGCCATTGCACCTCGCCGTAGTCGGCGGGGCCGGCGCGGGGAAAAGCACCGTCGCAAACTTCCTCGCGGGCACGCCCATCGCCGATGCGAACCCGCAAGCCGGGTACACCCGTCACCCTACCGCATACCTTCCCGCTACCGGCGCGATGCCGTGGCCATCGTACCTCGGCTTCCTCGGGAACTTGCGAAAGCTGACCGACACCCAGCCTGCGAGCCTCGATGAAGACGTGTACCAGGTCCAGCGAATTCCGGCCCGCGACGGGGCGAGCGAACCGCTTCAAGATTACATCATCTGGGACTGCCCTGACATGACGACGTGGGCATCGTCGGGGTACATTTCGCGGCTGATGGAAGTCTCCGCACTCGCCGATGTCATCGTCTTCGTCGCGTCCGACGAGCGTTACAACGACGAAGTGCCGACGCAGTATTTGCAGATGCTGATCGAAGCGGGCAAAGCCGTTATCGTCTGCATCACGAAGATGCGCGAAGCCGATGCGACGCCGATGATCGAACACTTCCGCAAGGAAGTGCTGGCGAAGCGAGCGAACGAAAACCAGAGCGCGATCCCGCCGATACCGGTGCTCGCGATTCCGAGCCTCACGAAGGAAGAACGTGCCGATCCGGCAGGGGCGGGCGCGAGGTATCGCATCGCCCTGATTAACCATGTGCTCGCTCTTTGCCCGACACTCGATGAGGCCCGCGATCGCACCGTGCGGAATGCGGTGCAGTACCTCGAAAAGGCATCGGAGAGTTTGCTCTCGATCGCATCGAACGACCTCGCCGAACTCGATCATTGGAAAGCCACCGTCAAAGCGGGTCGTACGCAGTTCGAGGAACGCTATCGCCGCGAATACCTCGCCGGCGAGCCGTTCAAGCGTTTCGACCGCACCCGCGAACAGTTGCTCGGAATGCTCGAACTGCCCGCCGGGTTGCGTTACCTGAGTGCGGCGTTCGCCTTGCTTCGCGCACCGTATTCGTACTTTCGCGAGTTCCTGATCAAACTCGCGGGAACATCCGAAGTCCCGCCGTTACCCGAACAAGCGGTGCTGCGTACAGGGTTCGATGCCTGGATAGACACCCTTCGTGCCGAGGCACTGAAACGCGGTACCGGCCATCCGGTCTGGAAACAGATCGCGAACTCGTTCGAGGCCGGTTTGAAGAATCAGGCGCTCGTTCCGTTCGAAGCCGCCGTGCGGCAATTCGAGTTGAAAGAGGGCGACGAACTCGAACAAGCGGGGCGATCGCTTACGGATCGTTTGGCGCAACAACCGATCATCCTCGGCGGAGTTCGCTTCGCGAAAGTGTCGTTCGACGTTCTCGCAATCGCGCTCGTTCTCTGGCTGACGTGGCTGCCGAGTTGGTACCACTTATTGCTGATTCCGCTCGCCGTGTCGTTTACACATCAAATCTTCGAGTGGATCGTGCGCGGCACCGTGGAGGCGGCACGGTTTAGTGCGCGGAACAAACGCGAGAGCCTGCTCGGTGCGCATCTCACCGGCCCCGTTTCCGAGTGGCTGCAAGCGAAACCGCTCTCAGAAGGATCGTCGATCGAGCGACTGCAATCGGTATTGCGGCGCGTCCCCGAAAACATCCGCGAACTTGCGGTGATCGTCAAACCCCACCCCGCGACGAACGCTCCATGATTACCGTGACGCTGCAACAGACGTTCCTCCGCACGCTATCCCCCTTGCTGCGAAGCCTGGAAAAGCCGCTGCGCAGCTGGCTCGACGGGCGACGCAAACACCCGGTGTCGCTCCTTCAGCGCGCGGAACTCGAAGGGCTAGCCGAGGATTTGCGCCGTAAATCGGACGCACTGGACGTCGAACGCCCGCTATTGGTGGTGATGCTGATGGGCGGCACCGGCGTGGGTAAATCGACGCTAATGAACGCGCTCGCCGGCGCGGCCGTCGCCCAAGCCTCGTTCACGCGACCGACCACACGCGACCCCGTCGTTTACTTTCACCAATCGGTAAACCCCGACCGCCTCGACCCCGCGTTACGGCTCTGCCGTCTCGTGCGACACAATCAGGAATCGCTCACACAGAAGGTGATCGTCGACACGCCCGACGTCGATAGCAACGACCTCAAAAACCGCGAGACGCTGAAAGAACTGCTGCCGGTCGCCGACGTGATGCTTTACGTCGGTTCGCAGGAAAAGTATCACGATCAGATCGGGTGGGATCTGTTCAAGGAACAACGGCAACGGCGGGCATTCGCGTTCATCATGAACAAATGGGACCGTTGCCTGCAAGACGATGCGAAGGGCGTACGACCCGACGACGACTTGATCGCGGACCTGACACGCGAAGGTTTCGCGTCGCCGAAGCTGTTTCGCACGACGGCGCAATTCTGGCTCGATGCCACCGCAAACGGAGAGACACTTCCGCCGAAGAACCTGCCTCCCGGCGAACAATTTTCCGAGTTGGTCGAATGGCTCGAACGCGGCCTGACGCATTTGGAAATCGAGTCCGTGAAGGCCCGCGGGGTCGGTCAGTTACTCGCGCAATCGCTTAATGCGGTCGAAGCGGTGATGCCGCCCGAACTCGAAACGCAAGCCGACAAGACCCGCGAATCGTGGCGGTTGGTCTTAGCCGATGAGGCGCGGATCGGGGCCGAAGTGCTGGTAAGCACGCTCGAACCGCATCAGAAAGAGATCGAGCATCAGTTCCGCGTCCGTGGTCAGTCGCGCTTTCGCGGTCTGATGGCCGCATACCTCGGAGTCGGCGCGAAACTACGAAACGCAGGCAGCACACTGCGAACGCGGGTGCCATTCGTGCCGCGCATCGGCACCAGCGAACCGGTCAAAGACGTGCAGATCGATCTTTCGACGTTCGCACGCGATTGTGCGCGGTCCGCCGGGGAGCGCGTGCTCGACCGCCGCACGCCGGCACTCGTGAACCGACTCTTACTCGATGCCGACCAGCGTGGGTTCCCGTTTGCGTTACTCAACGAGCCGACCGCCGCCGCAGGAAAACTCGATTGGGACGAACGCTATTCGCGGTGCCTTGTTGAGTCTTTGGCCGACGTCGAACGCGAATCGACGGCCCCCGTCGGTTGGCGCGCGTTCTTCCGTGGCGGCGTAACGCTGTTGGCAAACTACCTGCCGGAATGCGTACTACTGGCGACGATTTCGCTGTTGATGTGGCGATTCTTCGTCGAAGATTTCACTCCGTCGTTCTTCCACATTCTGTTGCCGGTGTACATCACGCTCGGCGTGCTGGTGGCATTGCACATTCTAATTACGTTCGCGTTTCCGGTCAGTTGGCCCGCAATTCGCGATGCGTTTCAGACAAAGTTACAAGGCAAACTGACGGCGGAGTTTGAGGCGGGTTTTCTGCCCGTACCGCATGAAGTGGCGGCAACGATTCGCGAAGAACGTACGGAAGTATCGAAGATGGCCGAGGAGATTCGCACCGTTGCCGAGTGGTTGAACGAACGCGAGACCGCGTCGCACGTCGGCGATTTGTATGGCAAGTAGCCATCAGTTTCGCGGGCGGACTCGAGGCGTCGAATCGCGATCCGGCAGCACGTCGGGTATCGGTGGCAGTCGAGCGCGATCCGGAGCCTCCAGGCGTTCTTCGCGGCCGCGATCGTCCGGAAGCCGTGCCCGGCTCGGCGACACGCAGTCGAGCAAATTCGCAACGGGTGCGGTACTGCAACCGATTGCAAAGAACGGAATGACGATCGCCAACGCACGCAGTCTCATCAGGTTTCCCTCGTTCGATGGTGCGATAACAACCCTCGAGAATCGTGCAACCCCAACATGACGCACGTCGATACTCTCATCATCGGTGGCGGCCTCGCGGGTACGACGCTGGCGTGGTCGCTGATGCACCGCGGCCAGCGCGTGGCCATCGTCGATCGCGGCACGAAACGCTCGTCGTCGATAATTGCCGCCGGCTTGATGACGCCGATCACCGGCAAGCGACTCGCGCTCAGTTGGCGCTGGCCCGAACTCCGCCCGTTCGCAGGACATTTCTATCGCACCATCGAAACCGCAACGCAGACCACGTTCTTCCACGAACGCGGCATGGTACGGCTGTTTCGCAACGAACGCGAGTGTGCCGTATTCGCCAACCGCGTTGACGCCGAATTTCGCGGCCTCGTGCAACAACCCGAACCGCTCGTGAACGAGCAAGAGTTCGCAAACGCACTCGGCGGTTTCGCGATGCCAACGGCGGCGCAGCTCGATGTGAAAGCGTATCTCGACTGTTCGCGACGCGAATTCCGCGAAGCGGGAATGTTGCACGAAGTGGAAATCGATGTCGCGATGGACATCGTACCGTCAGCCGACCGCGTCATCTGCCAGCCGTTGCTCCTCGAAGCCCGCACGGCGATCTTTTGCTTGGGGTATCACCCCATTCCGAACCCGTGGTTTCCGTCGCTGCAATTCAATTCCGCGAAGGGTGAGATTCTCACGCTGCGGATTCCTGAGCTTCGCGAGAAGCGAATCCTCAACCGTGGCGTCTGGCTGGCACCGCTCGAAGGCGAGATGTTTCGTGCTGGTTCGACATACGAGCGAGAACAACTCGATGGCGAACCAACCGAGCGCGGGCGGGAGGAAATCGAATCGCGACTGAGCGAGTTTCTACGGTTGCCGTTCGAGGTGATCGATCACGCTGCGGCAGTTCGGCCGATTATTCGCGAAAGCCGCCCTGTCCTCGGCTTCCACCCCGACCATCCGCGAATCGGCATCTTCAACGGCCTCGGCTCGAAGGGTTCGCTGCTCGCGCCGTTCTTCGCCGCACAACTGGCGGATGCGCTATGCGGGACTGGTCAGATCGACCCCGACGTTCGCGCGTAACGTGGCGAACATTTCTTCCGTTGTCGCCGCCCGTTTCACCGCGCCGAACCCGGTGAATGTCCCGAACGATGCGGCCATGTTCAGCCACTGTTTCAGCCGGCGAATCATCCGTCCGGCATCGACGCCCTGATAATGTTGCGTCCAGCGAATGAGTCGTTCCAACTGCGTCGGCCAGTCGAACGATTGCGGTGTTTGCGTCGGGATCAAGCCGAGTTCGATCGCCACTTGTTGCGCCAGAAGCGGGTTCGCCACAGCCCCGCGGCCCAGCATGAAATGCGTGCAACCCGTCTCGTCGCGGCATTGCCGAAACCGCTCGATAGACCAAATATCGCCGTTCGCAATCACCGGAATTCCGAGGCGTTCGCGGACTTGTCCGATGCTCGGCCAGTAGACCGGCGGGGCGTAACCGGCCATCCGCGTTCGCGCGTGAATTGTTAGCCACGATGCCCCGCCTTCTGCGGCCATCGTGGCATTCTCGAAGATCGGATCGAGCGAATCCCAACCGAGCCGTAACTTCGCCGAAACCGGTATCGCACGCGGCACGACCGCCCGCACGGCACCGACAATTTCGCGTATCCGCTTCGGGTATTTCAACAGCGTCGCGCCGCCATCGTGCCGGTTGACCGTTTTCGCGGGGCAGCCGAAGTTCAAGTCGATGGCCCGCGCACCGAGTTCGCACGCAAACGCCGCCGTCTCCGCCAACAGCGTGGCATCGCCGCCGAGCAACTGCACGTGAACCGGCAACCCGTTCGGTGTCAGGCTGTTGTGTAATAACTCCGGGATATGCTTCAGGAAAACGCTTTTCGGAGGCACGCTTTGATTGACCCGCAGAAATTCCGAAACCGAATGCGTGAACGCCCCGCACTCGCCCTGAACTGCACGCATCGGCGCATCGGTGACCCCTTCCATCGGGGCGAGAATCAAAGCAGGCGCAAGGGGATCGAGCATGGGGGTAATGATACTGTCAATTCGGCGTGCCCCAACTTTTTGCCCTGTTCCGCCGCAACCGCTTCCTCAGCCAAAAAAAGACTGCAAGCCTCATCAAACGCGCATTGTCACTTCCTCCAAAGTGGCTTCACGAAAGCTGCCACAACATGAGAATTACAGAAACCGCACCGTTTGAAGTCGCCTTTCCGTTCCCAATTGCAGCCAGTCTCGTAAATTGCCTGAGATTGTCCTTCCGAGAATGAAAATGAGCTTGATCGAAAAAACCGTCTGCGAGCTAATCGCCCTCCAAACCTCCGGCCAAGCCTCCGCACTTGAGATCGCGAATGCCTTCCTCGCAAGCATCGCCGAACGCGAGCCGAAGGTCCAGGCGTTTATGTACGTCAACGAGGCGAGCGTCCGCGAACAAGCGAGCGCGATCGATGCGAAACGCAGTAGCGGTGCGAAACTCGGCGCTCTTGCCGGTGTACCAATCGCGATTAAGGACGTGCTTTGTACGAAGGGCGTACCGACCACGTGCAGCAGCAAGATCCTGGAGAACTTCGTCCCACCCTACGACGCGACCGCCGTGGCACGGGTGAAGGCCGCCGATGCCATTTTGCTCGGCAAAACGAACATGGACGAGTTCGCGATGGGCTCCTCCACCGAGAACAGCGCGTACAAAACCACGCGAAACCCGTGGGATTTGACGCGTATACCCGGTGGATCGTCGGGTGGCTCTGCAGCCGCGGTTGCAGCGTGCCAGGCACCCGTTTCACTCGGCACCGACACCGGCGGTTCGATTCGACAACCAGCCAGTCTTTGTGGCATCGTCGGCATCAAACCGACGTACGGCCGCATCAGCCGCTACGGCCTGATCGCCTTCGCAAGTTCGCTCGATCAAGTCGGGCCATTCACGCACGATGTCATGGACAACGCTCTGCTAATGGAAGTCCTTTCCGGGCACGATCCGAAAGACAGCACGAGCGTCGATGTCCCCGTCCC
>JANXNT010000535.1 GCA_025353985.1 Limnoglobus sp. | reverse complement strand
CACGCTTGAAGGGAAACCCGCAGCGGGGTTAACCGTGTACTTCACGGAACTTCCGAAGCCCCGTGCGATCGACGCCGTGTTACCGAAGCTAGCGCCGGTCGCTGTGGTCGCCGACGGTCACATCGATAAAGATGGCACATTCGCAATTGCTACTCGGCGCGGTTCGAGCGGCCTAAAACCGGGTCGCTACGCCGTCACGTTCGATGTCACACCCTCGCTGATTATCGACGGCAAGCCAAAACCCGCGAACCCCGTACCCGAGAGGTATCGCAGCCTCAGCAAGACGCCATTCCGCGTCGAAGTGAAACCCAGCGAAAACCACTTCGAGTTCGCCATCGAAGAGTGAGTCATTCCTCGTTTAGCCGCGCAGGCTCTGCGCAGCGAAGCGCGAGAGTTTGAAATCTGTTGCGTCTTCGATGTGTCTTGACCGCGTTTCGCTCCTATGACAACACACGAGGACGAATCGATGAGCGTGAGCAGAGAAGAGACAATTCAACGCGCTAGTGATTTCGCCAATACCAACGGGTATCGCGTGGTTCAGAGTTTCGACGGGTTGCCGTGGGTACACAGCCCGCTTCCAGTTAAGTTTGACACCGCTTACTGGTTGTTCTGCGAGTGGTATGTACTTTTCGACAAGATGCTGCACTCGGAGGTATTGTTTGAGTGCCCCAGCGATATCTGCGTAGTGGTGGACCCGGCCAGCGGGGAGTGCAGGTTCTACTCGATGCTCTGACCGCATCGAAGTGAAACCCGGCAAAAACCGTTTCGAGTTCGCCATCGAAGAGTGAGTCCCGTTTTGCCGCGATTTTGGGTTGGGTTCAAGTCGTGTAGCGATCGTGCCGATAATCCTGATAATGCGATTCACGGCACGGTAATCCAGCCGCACGGGCGGCGTTCCCAGCACGGAGGGCGGGGCATGGTCCGCAAATTCATTCTGATGGCGGCGTTAGTTCTCATGGTGGGTGGGAACACGGGTTGCCTGATGAACCAGTACGCGAGCGATCCGAACGTACGGATGAATCAGTTGATTAACCAATCGGAAGATTCGCGCCAAATCGGTGAGTTCTGGCGTCGCTTCTGGTTCAACGATCAGCCGAGCCACCTGACGCCCGAGCGAATTCACGGCGGTATTCTCTAACAGAACGCAAAAACCCGGAGCCATGGCTCCGGGTTTCGTGACCGATCTCGCGAATGGCTTACTTCTTCTTGCCTGCAATCGCTTTCACGGCTTCGCCGGCGGCGCGGCCGAGTTTGCTCTTCTTGTCTTCGCTCTTTTGCAAATCGCGAAGGTCGCCGAGCGCGTCTTTCGCGTTCGAACCCATCGCGGCCAGACCTTGTGCGGCACCGATTTTCACGTCCTCGGATTTGTCTTCCTTGAGCAACTTCGTAAGCGCTGGCACGGCATCTTTCGGATCCGCACTGCTTTTGCCGTAGGAAATGGCCGCGGCTTTCCGAACCCCGGCGTCTTTGTCTTCGAGTGCTTTCGCGATGTCCGGGATCGCCGCTTCGCTGTACGACGCCATAATCGTGCTGAGTTTACCGAGTTCTTCGAGCGCTTCGATTTTCTTCTTCACGTCCTTCGTGGTCTTCAGTTGTTCGTGAAACTTCTTCGCATCTTCCTGTTTGTTTGCGGCATCGACCCCGTCCGCCCCGACGATGGCAAACGCACCGAGTGCAAACAGGCCAATCGACAGAACTTTCATAATGCGACGCATAGACATGGGAGAAACTCCGTTGTTAGTGAGTAGCTGCAAAGAATCTTACACCATAAATGACTGAACCCGCAAACTCGATCGCGGTTCTGGCGGGGCCGACAGAATCGAAATCCGTTACCTACCGCCATGCGCTTGCCGTTGTTCCGACTCTTGCGAATTATCGCTTCTCGTTCCAGGCTTTCTTCAACTGAAAGCAGGCCAGGAACAGTTTTGCGGCGGGAGAATTCTTTGCCGTGTTCCAGTTTTTGAAAGCGTTTCGTGTGATCGTCAAAATCGCTTCAACCTCGTTGCGGCTATATGTGAACGAAACGTCGTAATCCGCGTCATGACGTTCGTCCTGGAGTTCTGAGAATGCCCTTTGCAACCGCTGATAATTCCGGCGTCACGACTACGCCTTTCGACTTCAATGATTTGGGCATAACCGGAGTAGACGATGAGAAATCCCGCGCGGTAGTGGCAATGTCTTTATGGTTGACCGTTCGTGCGATCGCGGCTTTCGCGACAGGGTCCGAACTGAATAATGCGGCATACTCGGTGGTTAAAAGATGAAACAGAGAATAATACGCCGTGGAAATCGCACGTCGCAAAGTGGCTTGCCGTGGCCGTTTCGCGTCCATTGCAGCCATCGATTGCGCGAGTTCTAGCAGGCGTTGCGGCAGATTCATTCGTCGGCCCCCACTGCTGGCAATTCAGCCAAATCGCTCATGAGTCGTGTGGAGACGTACGGATAATATGGCTGCCCATGTCGGAACACAAGTTCCTGAATTTGATCCCGAACGCGCATGGCTCGATCAATGAATGGTTTCCCCTTAGTATCAGTGAGGTAAACCATGATCTTCAGCGCGGGAAGGTCGTTCGAGTCGAGTTTCGTGCGATATCGTGTGTCCGAAATATCCGAAGCTGGAAACATCGGCTCAGCTTCGACGATATTGCCAACGCGGAAGGCGTCGACATCTGCGAAGCGATCGAACTCAAGCATCTCGACGATCGATCGAAACAGGGGCCGTGCTCTGCCGATTTGTTCTTTGGTCGCCGGGCCACGCGGATTCACTTCGCCAACGATCTTGCGGAACTGATCGACGATTCGGGTGAGTTCGGCTCGCTTCTGTTCCGGGAAAAACGCGAAGTCGTTGGGGTCGTACCCCTCGACCGCCGACTTATTCAGCCAGAGATCGGCGTTGGAGAGTACCAATTCCATCTGCGCCTCGTCGATCCGCGGCGAATCCGAAATGACACGCGAAGGAGCATAAAGCCTCGCCCCCAACCGAACATTGGTCCAAAAATCATTGAGTGACATTTTTCGTTCCTCCAACAAGCAGCATACAGCAGTTCCGGCGGGGCCGCCGCTTTTCAATCGGGGCGTGCCACCATCATTTTGAACAGGAAAAGGAAAAACAGCATGCCGGGAAGGTTGATGAGGACGGCGATGGTGGCCTTCCCACGGGCTTCGATTCCGAGTGGGTCGTCGGAGAGATAGACTTTCAGCAACAGCCAAGACGAATAAAATTGCAACGGGAAAAGAACGAGGCCAAACATCGCACACCGATACGCGAGTGCGGCATTCTTCTGCCTGTCGTTGAGTTCGGCCCCCGGTTCCTGCGCTGTATCCACTGTCTCGGCGATTTCCTCTTCCTCCGATGGCAGTTCGGGTTCGCCTGTCTCTTCGAAATCCGGTTCCTCATACTCGTCTTCGTGCAGTTCCAACGCGGCCAGTGCAGCCTCGGCGTCGCGCTCCAACACTTGAATCTTCACACCA
>JANXNT010000525.1 GCA_025353985.1 Limnoglobus sp. | reverse complement strand
ACCTGCGCAAGGCAAACTTGCGCAGCTTGCGGAAACAAGTCGGCGTCGTCACGCAGCAAACGGTGCTGTTCGACGATACCGTGTTCAACAACATCGCGTACGGCAAACTCGGCGCAACGGCGGAAGAAGTCGAAGCCGCCGCGAAGAAGGCGTTCGCGCACGAATTCATCGCGCCGCTGCCCAAAGGATATCAAACGGTAGTCGGCGACGGCTGGAAACCATCGGGCGGGCAGGAGCAACGCATCGCACTCGCACGGGCGATTCTTCGCGACCCGCGCATTCTGATCCTCGACGAATTCACGAGCCAGATCGACCCCGAGAGCGAAGCAAAAATCCACCTCGCGCTGAAAGATTTCGTAAAAGGGCGAACGACGTTCTTGATCACGCACCGCCTGTCCACACTGGAAATGGCGGATCGCATCGTCGTCATGGAAGCGGGGCAAATCGTCGCCATCGGCACCCACGCGATCCTCATTGCCAGTTGCCCGCTGTATCAACGCCTCTATGACGCACAAAACATCCAGCGAAGCGAAGCGGCGTGAGATAAAATCAAACTCGATACAATTCGCACAGCCTCGAGGTACACGAAATGTCGCGTCACCGTGGGTTCACGCTGATCGAATTGCTCGTCGTCATTGCGATTATCGCCACCCTGATCGGCCTGCTGTTGCCTGCCGTGCAGAAGGTGCGTGCGGGGGCGTCTCGGATTCAGTGTGCGAACAATTTGCACCAAATCTGCCTGGGAATTCACAATTACGAGTCAACTCGCGGAGTGTTCCCGAAATATCGGCAGTGCGACACAACGAGTGGCGTGGATGCCGACTGTTACGCGCTAACGAGCGCAACCAAGTGGACCGGCCCCGGTGAAATCTGGTGGGCACCGTACGATAATCGCCCATCGCCCTCGACGACGACGAATGCCCAAGGCAACCCCAATCCCGACAATACCTACAGCAACGGGGGCTACCCAGCGGGGTCACTGTGGCCGTATGTCGAGGGGAACCAGAAGATCTTCAAGTGCCCGAACGGAATCGATGCAGCGACCGGGCAGGCATATCAGTGCAGTTATGGCATGAACTACGTCAACGGCGGACCAAACGGCAAACGCCTCGTTCAACTGACGAATGGGAACGGCACGTCGAACATTCTCATCGTGTGGGACCATGGGAAAACGCCTGGCTGTGCCGATTCCACTCACGCGGCAACCGCTGCGAACCCGCGCGGGCCGTGGCCATTCCCGGACGCAACAAGCCCACGTAGCCACTACCCCGATCAGCGTCACAACACCGTTTTCAATCTCCTCTACTGCGATGGCCACACCGTCGCGATGTCTCAAGAAGGCTTGGCTACGATCGGTGCCGTGCAATTCCTCGCCAATGGTGCGAACCCGAACTTCCCCTAAACACCCTCCCGGAACTGGGTCTGAACGCTAAGCTAAACAGCACTTCGACTTCGCGTAAACCTGGCTTCGCTGTCCCATGACGCAACCTTCGCCCGAACTGTCCGTGCTCGATGGCATCACCGTCGTGATACCCGTGCAAAATCGCGGCACGACTTTGCACGCGGTCGTAACTGACTGGATCTCTGGCACGGCGGACTTCGGACGCGAAATCGATTGGGTCATCGTCGACGACGGCAGCACCGACAATACGGCTACGGTTCTCGATACGCTGCGAGCCGCACACCCGCTACTGACCGTCCATCGTCACCCGTTGCCGCAAGGCTACGGTGCCTGTTTGCGGACCGCACTTGCGACCGCCACGCGACCGCTATTCTTCTACACATCGCTCGATTATCCGTACACGCCCACCGACCTGAAGTTGCTGCTAAAACAGATCGAAACGAAGGTCGAGATGATCGAGGGCGACAAGCTCGTCGATGCCGTTAGCGGCGTGCGTACGGGGCGGCCGCATCCGGGCATCTGGAAGTTCGCGGGTGGTGCGTATCGGCTGTTTTGCCGCATCGTACTCGGCTCCGCACCCGAACGCATCTCCGGCTGGCTCGGGTTCCGCAGCCACTTTCGCTCGTGGTGGGCATGGCTGCTGATGGGCGTACCACTTACCGATGTGAACAGCGCGTTCAAGCTCATTCGTCGCCCGTTGCTCGATCGGTTTCCGTTGCAGTCCGATGGCGATTTCGTTCATGCGGAGATCTTCGCGAAGTTGACGTTCCTTTCGTGCCTCGTCGCGGAAGTGCCGCTGTCGCCGAAGCCCGATGTCATTTCGCCAACGATCTGGAGTGAATTCGCGGTGGTGTTAAAAGATGCGCACTTCCACCCGGCGATACCCGTGACGCTATGAGTGACAAGCCGCCGTCACAGATTTTGTTCGTCACGGGGAAACTCGCCGAACCGGCGTTGCGTCGCACGCTGGGCGAACTCGCGCCACGGGTCGGTTTCGAACCGCACGTAGCGGTTTTGCCGATCACCGTGGCCGCACTTCTGACAGCCGAATGGGTCGCGAAAAAGCTGACGGTGCCACCGGGAATCGATCGTATTTTGCTACCAGGGTTGTGCCGCGGCGATCTCGATTCGCTCACAGTATCGACCGGACTGCCCGTCGCGCTTGGCCCCAAAGACTTGCGCGACTTGCCCGAATACTTCGGTAAAAAGTCCGGCCCGCCGCCCGGTTACGGCACCTACGACATCGAAATCCTCGCCGAGATTAATCATGCTTCGTCGAAGTCGATCCCGGAAATCCTTGGCATCGCACGTCATTATCGCGCCTCCGGCGCGAACATCATCGACCTCGGTTGCGACCCCGGCGGCCCGTGGCGCAACGTCGGCGACACGGTGGCGTCACTCGTGGCCGAGGGCTTTCGCGTCTCGGTTGATTCGTTCGATCCGATCGAAGTCGAAGCGGCACTCGCTGCGGGTGCGCAACTCGTTCTTAGCGTCAACGGCGCGAATGCCTCGAACGCGAAACGCTGGCACGAAACGTTCCCGCACGTCGAAGTTGTGGCGATCCCCGACACGCCCAGCGACCTCGATTCGCTCGATCGCACGGTCGAAATGCTCGAAAGATTTGGCGTCAAATATCGGCTCGATCCGATCGTCGAACCGATCGGTTTCGGCTTCGCTGTCAGTCTCGGCCGTTACATCGCCACGCGCAAACGCTACCCGAATGCGGCGATGATGATGGGCGTCGGCAACCTTACCGAACTCACCGATGCGGACACGGCGGGGGTGAACGTGCTGCTCGCCGGGTTCTGCCAGGAACTCGGCATCCACAGCGTCCTTGCCACCGAAGTGATCCCGTGGGCACATAGCGCCGTCAAGGAGTTCGATCTCGCGCGGCGGTTAGTGTATCACGCGGTGAAAGAGAAAGTCTTGCCGAAGCGATTGGAGCCGAACCTCGTCATGCTCCGCGATCCGAAACTGTTCGCGCACGGCAAGGAAGCACTCGTCGAATTGGCGTCGCGCATCACCGACCGCAACTATCGCATCTTCGCGGAACGCGGCGAAATTCACGTGATGAACGGCAGCATGTATCTGCGTGGGAACGACCCGTACGAGTTGTTCGCAAAGATGCTTTCCCAAGATGCCAAACTCGACCCGTCGCACAGTTTCTACCTCGGTTACGAGTTCGCGAAAGCCGTCACTGCGCTCACGCTCGGCAAGCAATACGAGCAAGATCGCGCCCTCAGTTGGGGCTTCCTGACCGTGCCCGAAGTGACGCACCGCAACCCCGCTATCTAAGCGGCCGGTGTGTGCGAAGCATGTCGAGCGTTCGGCGGATGTCGTGCGGCAGTGGGGCTTCGGCTTCGAGCCACGTGCCCTTGCGCGGGTGCTGGAAGCGGAGCCGGAAGGCGTGCAAACCTTGGCGGGTGAGTAGCACTTCGTCGTCGTCTTTGCTGACGGTGGGCGTAATTTCCGAGAGCCGGAACGAGTCGCGGCCGCCATAAATTCGATCCGATAGTACGGGGCAGCCGACGTGGGCGAGGTGGACGCGAATCTGGTGCGTTCGCCCCGTTTTCGGTTGCACTTTCACGAGCGAATAGCCGCGAAATCGCTCCATCACTTCGTAATAGCTCGCCGCCGGTTTCGCGTCGGCATCGGTCGAAACGATCATTTTGAGGCGGTCGTGCGGGTGCAATTTCATCGCGCCTTCGATGTAGTCCGAATCGCGGTCGAACTCGCCGATGGTCAGCGCGATGTACTCTTTGAACACCTTGCGTTGCTCGAACTGCATGGAAAGTTCGCGGTGCGTTTGCTCTTCTTTTCCGATGAGAATCACGCCGCTCGTGTCTTTGTCGAGGCGGTGAACGATGCCGGGGCGATGTGTGCCGTTCGCCTTGCTGAGTTGCTCGCGGAAGTGAAATTGCAGCGCATTGACGAGCGTGCCCGACCAGTTCCCCTTGGCCGGGTGAACGACCATGTTCCACGGCTTATTAATGAGCGCGAGGTATTCGTCTTCGTAGAGAATATCGAGTGGAATATCTTCGGGGATCGGCAGATCGTGCGTCGGTTCGGGCAATACCACACGCAGTTTGTCGTGGTTGCGAACCTTGTAACTGGACTTAGTGGTTTTGCCGTTGAGCGTGATCGAGCCGGACTTGATCCCCTCTTGAAGGTCCGTCCGGCTGAAGTCTTGAAAGCACATGTGCAGGTAATGGTCGAGCCGCATTCCCTCGGTCTTGACGCGCACGACCAGGTCGATCGGCTCTTGACCGCGTCGCAGCACCGGTGGAGGTGGCACGCTGTCGAGATCTGGGGTTTCGTCATCGTCGAACGGCGTTTCTTCGGACATTACTTCTTCGTCGGAACTGGCACCGGAGCCGCTGGAGTGTTCGGTACGGGTGCGATGGTCTTCGGCTCGATGATCGGTTTCACATCTGGCGTGATCGGCGATAGCGTCGGTGGCAACTTCGGTTCTGGCGGCGCGGCGAAGGTGTATTTGTTGTTTAGCTCTTTGCCGAGTTGCAGCACTTCTTGCTTGTTTTCTTCGAGTTTTGCGGCTTTCTTGCTTGCTTGTTCGCCTAGTACCGTCTTCTCGCCGACGAGTGTGGCGAACTCGCGGAACAACTTTACGGCCACGTCCACGCTGCCGCGATCATCGGTCGAACCCTCTTTCGGAATGCCAACGAGCGCCAGTTCGGCCTTGGCCGCGCCTTCGATCGCTTGGGCTTTCAGCGTCAGGTCGCCTTTGAATTCGACGATGAGCTTCGCGAACAGTTCTCGCGATTTTTCGACGCTCTCAACGGCTTCTTTACGCTTCTCGAAGTTGCTCAGTTGCGGCAAGCCCTTCACGCCGAGTAGCGTGCGTGCGAGTTGCAGTTTCACGACGCGGCCTTGCAGGCTATTCGGGTTTTCGTTCGAAAATTTCTCGAGTTGATCGATGCTCGTCAGGTTCTCCAGCGAACCCCACGTCTGCGAGTCCGAACGGCGTGCGGAGGAACGCAGATACCACCACGTGCCGAGCGCAACGAGCAGTACGACGACGATCAGTACGAGCCGCACGTTGACGAGTTGGCCCGTTTTCGCCTTGTCGACCGCCGTGTTGATGGCTTTGGCGAGAGCGTTCGTTTCGAGTTCTTTTTGATGTTCGGCCTTCATCCATTCGCTCCGCTAATCCGTTACAATCGATCCATCTGCACGAAGGGTACATCGTAGGCAACGGGGCCAACCCGGTCAACGGGCGAGATCGAACGCGGAAGAATGGCGAGTGGAATTCGGCCGAAATCTGGCTCTCATAATCGACGTAAGTCGGAATTGTGAACGCTCCAAAACCGTGTTTTCGGGTGTTTTTTCGTCTCAAAATGCCAGTTTTTGATCGCAAATCGCTTATCGGTTTCGGGCTTTTTTGCGGTATCTTGTGATCTTGTCGTGGGTTATGGCGACAGCTATCGATTCGACTCTCACCGCAAGTAGCGCCTTTTTTGGGTCATTATGCGACCTAAAATCGACCGTGCGCGCCTTTTCTATGTCATTTGCGCGCACTTCTGTGTCATTTAGGCGCACTTTTGGGTACGTCCGTGAACACCACATAATTCCGACTTACGTCAAATCATCTAAAACTTATTGACTTCAAAAATTCGTGTGGGCGAAGCGAAATCGACATTCGTTTCACCGTGCCGGGAATGAGTAAACTCACGTGAAAATCGCGTTGCGATCTGACACATCGTGCTTGGGCGTTTCGCTACGAAGACTACGCGGCGCGACGAACCGGGAACGCGTCCATCTTGGCTCTCGGCGTTCCCCGCGTGATCTGCTAGAATGCCATATTAACTGCAATTCCCGGCGAGGCACTGCGATCATGCTCGGACGGCTATTTTCCAAAATCAAGAAGGGCCTCACGAAGACGCGCAACGTCTTTAGTGGCATCGTCGATCTCTTCACCGGCAATCATCGCGTCGATAAGGAATTCCTTGCCAAACTCGAAGAGCAACTTTACCTTGCGGACGTCGGCACCGTTGCGACGGCGGAGATTATCGAGCGAGTGCGGAAGGGCTTCCTCGATAAGGAAGTCGGCGAAGATGTTAAGCTATTCGTACGCCAGGAACTCCGCAATTTACTCGCCGATCCGAGCGAAGGGATTCACTATGCACCGGTTGGGCCGACAGTAATTATGATCGCCGGCGTCAACGGGTCGGGCAAAACGACATCGATTGCCAAACTCGCGTTTCGCCTGCAATCCGAGGGCAAAAAGGTCTGCGTCGCGGCGTGCGATACCTACCGGGCGGCGGCGGTCGAACAACTCACCGTGTGGGCGGGGCGCATTGGTTGCGACATCGTCAAACAGCAGCAAGGCTCGGACCCGGCGGCGGTGGCACACGATGCGTGCGAGAAATCGAAAGCCCGCGAATTCGACGTACTCATCGTCGATACGGCTGGGCGATTGCACACGCAAACGCACCTGATGCGCGAACTCGAAAAGATTCACAAAGTCGTCTCGCGGCAGATACCCGGTGCCCCGCACGAAGTCTTTTTGGTGCTCGATGCGACGACGGGGCAGAATGCGGTGCTACAGGCGGAGGCGTTCCGCAAAACGGTGAAATGTACGGGCATTATCTTGTCCAAACTCGATGGCAGCGCGAAGGGCGGGGCGATCTTTGCGATCAAACAGCGCGTCGGTTTGCCCGTGAAATTCATCGGCGTCGGCGAGCAAATCGAAGACCTCGAACCGTTCGACCCCGATGCATTCGTGGCTGCCTTGTTCGACAAATCGGAAGACTGATGCTCGCGTTCTTGCGGTTAAACGATCTGTTCTTCGGTCCTGAAAGGATCGCTCACGTAGCCCATGGTGGAACCATGGGAGCCTAGGCCACACCCATCGTCGGCGTGTTCTCTGTCGCGTCTCGCAGACTCGACACGACTGGTTTTCTAGGGTGATTGCCCGCCCCATGGTTCCACCCTGGGCTGATAGAGCGACCCTTTCAGGGTCGGGGAACCCACTGCAAGCTGCCTCAACGGCACATGGAATGTGCCTACTACGTTTGGCCGGAACGGAAAATGCCACCATGCGTTTGTTTATCGTCATCGTCGTTCTGCTCGGTTTGGCGCTGGCGTTGCAGGCGGGTCTGGTGGCGTTTGCGGGGTACGTGTTGCTCGGCGTGATGTTACTCAGCCGTTATCTTGCACGCACGTGGATCGTCGATTTGACGGCTGAGCGCATCTGCAAAACTGAGCCGCTCGAACCGGGTGGCACGGTCGAAGTGATCGTGAAAATTCGCAACGCGGGGCGGTTCCCGGTGCCGTGGGTGCTGGTCGAAGATCGCATCGCGGAACAGGCGATCGTGCAACGGCGACTCTCCTTAAAAGGGAGTCGCCTACGGGTGTTGTTCATCCGCGCGAATGGCGAAAAGACGGTCAAATACAAGCTCATTTTCGCACTGCGCGGGTATTATCAAGTCGGCCCGATGTTCGCCGAAACCGGCGATGTGTTCGGGTTACACCGTCGGCACAAGGTCTTTACCGAACCGGTTTTCGTGCTCGTTTACCCGAAGGTGCTTTCGATCACGACGTTCGATTTTGCATCGACGCGGCCGATCGGCGAAATTCGTTTGGCGAACATGTTGTTCGAAGATCCCACGCGCACGGCCGGCGTTCGCCCGTACCAGATGGGCGATCCGCTGCAACGCATCAACTGGCGGGCGACGGCACGAACCGGCGTGCTGCACAGCCGCATTTACGAACCGACTTCGCTGGCCGGCGCGACAATCCTGATCGACTTCCACGCGGATGGCTATCCGAAGAAGGGCGAGCCGATCCGCTCCGAACTCGCGATCACGACGGCGGTTTCGGTGGCGAACGCGGTGATCCTTTTGAATCAGCAAATCGGCATCGCCAGCAACGGCCGCGATGCCACGGACCGCATTCGCGAAGAAAGCCTGAAATCCAAGGACGAAACCGCACCCGAAAGTTATACGACTCGCTATGAGGCGCGTTCGCAATTCGAAGAGAAATTGCAGAACGACCGGTTGCGGCCGGTGATCGTCGAGACGCGACGCGGTTACGATCAGTTTCACAAAATCCGCGAAACGCTCGCACGGCTCGAACAAACCGATGGCCGTACATTCGCCGATTTCCTGATCGAAATGTCGCCACGACTGCCGCGCGATGCCACGATCATTGCGGTGCTGCCCCGCGTAACGATTGAAACTTCGGTCGCTCTGGGCCAGATGCGCCGGCAAGGTTTCGCGATCTCGGCGATCCTCATCGGCCTCGCCGACGATGGCAGCGACACCCGCGTCGTGGCACACGGCCGGCTTATCGCCGAAGGCATCCGCGACGTCCGCTACGTCAACTCCGAGCAAGACATCATGGCCCTCGGCGACCGCAACGCCATCCCGACGCCCGCCGATTACGCATTCGCGGCGGTGCTGGCTTGAGAGGAATCTCCTTGCATTAAGTCGTTCATCATTTGGCTGACACGCTCCATGCATCGAATGGCTTGATCCATACATTCGATCGCTTTCTCCCGATTATTTTCGCTGATATGCTTCGCTGCTTCCGCACGAAAGTCTGTTGCTTTCTGTTGCAGTTCTCTCATCAGACGCTTAATCTCTCCGTATTCCAGTTGTGTCATGTGTCGAACTCGGCATGTTACAAACTTGGGTAGTAGGCACATTCCATATGCCGTTGAGACCGCTTGC
>JANXNT010000447.1 GCA_025353985.1 Limnoglobus sp. | reverse complement strand
ACAGATTTCAGACGTACTCAACGCGACGGCCATCAGTGGCTCGCCAACGTCAGCGTTGCCATTCTTCATCACCGATTTTGAAACGGGTGCGAGTTCGCTGACCGTAACGGCCTCGTCCACGAACAGCGCGCTGACGCCGGTCTTCACCTTCGGCGGCTCCGGTTCGAATCGCACGCTAACGGTTAATACTGCTGCTGGGCTAGTCGGTACCGCAACGATCACGGTCGTTGTCAGCGACGGGACTTTGACCGCGATGGACACGTTCGACGTGACGGTGAACCCCGTACCGCCCCCGCCCCCGCCGCCACCCCCACCACCGGGAGCGAACATCCCGCCGAGTATCTCGGATGTGAACAGCCTGACGATCCAGGCGGGCCAGTCGACCTCGGCGATTCCGTTCCTCGTGCTCGACACGGAAACGGCGGCCGCCAACCTCGTCGTGACGGCGACATCGTCGAACCCGACGCTCACACCAACGCTCACGCTCGGTGGCTCCGGTTCCAATCGGAACGTAAGCGTCACCACCGCGACGGGCAAATTCGGCACGGCAACGATCACGCTGCTTGTGACCGATGCCGCTGGCGGCACCGCAACCGATACCTTCGTGGTCACGGTTCCCGATGGCTCGACGATTCCCCCACCGCCACCACCACCCCCACCGCCGCCACCCCCACCGCCGCTAGCACCGGTGAGCCTGATTGGGACGCGACAGTTTTCCGTTACGAGCGATGCAGGCGGGCCACAAGTCGTACGTCTGTACAACGCCGATCAATCCGAACGCCTGCTCGCTTCAGCGTTCCCCGGTACCACCGGCGGAGTGCGAACGGCGACCGGCGACTTCAACGGTGACGGCATCGCAGACATCGTCATCGGCACCGGTCCTGGTGTACCGACGCAAGTAAAAATCATCAACGGGGCCAACAACACGGAACTGTTCTCGTTCCAGCCATTTGAAGCCGCATTCGTCGGTGGCGTTTACGTCGCGGCAGGCGATGTTAACGGCGACGGCACCCCCGACCTCGTCGTGACACCCGATCAGGGTGGCGGCCCACGGGTGAAACTGATTTCGGGTAAAGGCTTCGGCCAACTGGCCGACTTCTTTGGTATCGACGATCCGAACTTCCGCGGCGGTGCGCGTGCGGCCATCGGCGACGTCAACGGCGACGGCGTTTCCGATGTCGTCGTCGCAGCCGGATTCGGCGGCGGCCCACGCGTGGCCGGATACGATGGCGTTTCGCTCGGGACGGGCAGCCCGGTCAAGATCTTCGCGGACTTCTTCGTCTTCGAACAATCTTTGCGGAACGGCGTGTTCCTGACGTTGGGCGACATCAACGGCGATGGCTTCGCAGAAGTGATCGTCGGCGGCGGGCCAGGTGGCGGGCCGCGCATCCTCGCCATCGACGGCAGCAATTTGCTCAAAAACGCGATCACTACCGATGCCGATTTCTTCGCGGATAACGTCGATAACCGCAGCGGCGTTCGCATCGCGGTCAAGGATCTCGACGGCGACAAGAAGGCCGACCTCGTGGTCGGTTCCGGCAATGGGGCCGGTAGCCGCGTCACGGGGTACCTCGGTCGGAACATTCCGGTCGCGGGTACGCCATCCGGGGCGTTCGCCTACGACGCCTTCCCCGGATTCACCGGTGGAATTTTCGTCGGGTAAGTAATGCGACGCATCGAACATAAACGGGGCGGACGAGTGTAGCTCGTTCGCCCCGCTCGTCATTTGTGTGCTATCTTGCGGTGCCTCAAACATTGCCAACGAACGGATTCAAGAGGTGGGAATGTCCGCTGATGTTGCCGTGATTTCCCTCAATCAGCTTCGAGTGCAGTACGGCGCGTTCACGGCTGTCGATAATCTTTCGCTCGATATTCGCCGTGGCGAACTCTTCGGGCTGCTCGGGCCGAACGGGGCCGGGAAGTCGACGACGATCCGCGTGCTGATCGGGCAACGCCAGCCGAACGCAGGGTCGGTCACCATTGCCGGGTTCGACATCGTTCGCGATTGGGCAAAGATCAAGCCGGTGTTCGGCTACGTGCCGGACCGTGAGAATCACTTCGAAGAATTCACCGGGCGGCGCAATCTCGAATTCTTCGCCGACCTTTACGGCGTACCGCGAATGCGAGTCCGCGACTGCCTGAAGATCGTCGAACTCGACGAAGCCGGCGACCTGCCCGTTCGCGGTTACTCTTTGGGTATGCGCCGCAAACTGCTGCTGGCACGCGCGCTCATTCACGAACCAAAAATCCTCTACCTCGACGAGCCGACCGCGAATCTCGACATTCACTCCGCCGAGGTCGTTCACCGCATTTTGCGCGATCGCGTTGCCGATGGCGCGACCGTGATTTTGACCACGCACGACATGGACGAAGTCGAAAAGATTTGCGACCGCGTCGGCATTATGTGCAAGGGAAAACTCATCGCGCTCGATTCGCCGATGAACCTAAAACAAGCCCACACCGAGCGGAAAGTCGATGTCGTGACCACGATCGGCGAGCGGATGGTCTTCAACCTCGACGAAGATGCGGATCGGCAGACGTTGGCCGAAGTCATCCGCGCCGGACGAACCGCGAGCCTGAAAACTCGCGAATTCGACTTCCACGCGACCTTCCTAAAACTGACCGGCTTGGCGTTCGATTGACGATGGGAACCGATGCGATTTTACATTCTCCGCGCGCTGTTTCTCAAAGAGTGCCATCGGCACGTCGCCAATCGCGGCGGGCTGGCGCTCGGCTTGCTGCTGATCGCGGCCACGATTTTGCTCACGGTGTTCAACCCGATGGGCGGCGGCGAAGGCTCCGGCGATGCCACGAGTTCCGGCATCGTCGGCGGCGTCCACCATTGCTACATCGAGTATCAGAAGGAAGATAAAGCCTACATGTCCGCGTTGCTCGATCACCTTGAAGCGAACACGCCGAAGGAGATGAAGCCGAGCATCAAGTATCGCGCGCTGCGGCCCGAGCATATCGAAAGCACGATCAACTATTCGCCCGGTGTCGGCAGCATCCGGCTTACATTGGTTACGAAAAATGGCAAAAAGACGCTCGAAGTCCGCATCTGGCACCCGCCCGGCGAACCCGAAGCGATGGCCATTTACGAAAACTGGTTCTTCCGCGAATCCCGACGAGCGTACCAAGCCATTGCAGAAAAAGAGATTGTCGCTGCGGGGGGGAAAGTGCCGTTTCTCGCGTTTTCGGCTGAGAACGACGACTTATGGGCCGTCCGCGAATCGTTCGGTCGTCTCGAACGCGATGCAGAATCGGCCCGCGTCGCACTCGGTGCCAAGGCCCCACTAACGGCGTTCGTCCCGACGATATTCATCGAACGCCAGGGCCTCGGTGGCAAGGTGCTCGACTTCCGCTCGGCGATCGCAACGGGCCTCGTTGTGTTTTCCTTATACTTTACATGCGTATACTTGTTGCCAACTTTAAACTGCGAAGAACGCGAACGCGGCGTGCTGCTGGCGCAGGC
>JANXNT010000474.1 GCA_025353985.1 Limnoglobus sp. | reverse complement strand
AAGACACGAACGACCCGCTCATACCGCACCAGACGTGGATTGCGTACGAAAAGGTCCTTTCCAAACGTGCTGCGGTTGGCACCGATGCGGATAACAAACCGGTCGCGATGAAGTCGGTGGCGGAGACGGAACTGACGTGGTTGGCCGAAAATGCGGCGAACAATTCGTTTATCACCGATCAGATCATCCCGAAGGTGATGCGGCGATTATTGGCGAGCGGGCAGCCGGTCGATTTACTCCTTTGCATCCAGTTCCTCGACAGCACGAAAGACGTCGTCGCAAAGCGGAGGGCGCTCGAAGGAATCGTTGTGGCGTTGCAGGGGCAACTGGTCGACGCACCGAAAATCTGGGCGAACACGCAGACGAAATTACTCACGCTCAAAGACGATGGCATCAACGAGCAGTTGAACAAACTGGCGGTCACGTTCCGCGACCCACAGGCGCACAAACGTGCCACGGCGATTGCGATCAACTCGAAGAAAACAATCGACGAACGCACCGAGGCGATTCGGCAAATCGCGGTCATTCGCAACCCGGACGCGATCAAGTTCCTGTTCGAATTCATCAAGATCGGCAAGAACGAACCGCTGCAAATCGAGGCCATTCGCGCGCTCGGCAGCTTCAACGACCAGGCGATTCCGATTGGCCTCATCAGCCACTGGGGCGAGTTCACACCGGCACTTCGCAGCGAAATCGTCAATGTGCTTTCGAGCCGCAAGGAGTGGGCCGCGTCGCTACTTTCCGCGATGAAGGAGAAAGTTGTCGAGCGAACGGCGGTGACGGACAACACGATCTCGCGGATTCAGAGCTTCAAAGATCGCACGCTGAACGCACTCATCGAAGACGCCTGGGGCCGCACGCGGACGACGCCGGACGAGTTGAACGCGCTCATCGACAAGACGCGGGCCGACGTCAACACCGGAACCGGTTCGTACCTGCGCGGGCAGAAGGTGTTCGAGAATCAGTGCAACAAGTGCCACAAATTCGAGGGTAAAGGCAACGATGTCGGCCCCGCACTCGATGGCGCGGGCCGCGATATCGAGTATCTGCTCGGCAACATCCTCGACCCGAACCGCGTGATCGGCGCGCCGTACTTCGTCCGGCAGATCAACACGCTCGACGGCCAAGTTCTGCAGGGGTTACTCGCCGAAGAAGACGACCGCACGATCACGCTGAAGGTCGAGAACGGCGTGCTGAAGAAGATCGTCAAGAAGGACATCGACGGCGAAATCAAGGTGCTCGAAAAATCGATGATGCCCGAAGGACTCGGCTACAGCATGACGCCACAAGATTTCCGCGACCTGATCCGCTACGCAATGGCACACCCGTACATCAACGATGTCACCATCGACGGCATTGCGAAGTCGGCACCGGTCGGCGGGCGGATTCCGCTACTCGGG
>JANXNT010000472.1 GCA_025353985.1 Limnoglobus sp. | reverse complement strand
GTTCGGCAGTGCGCGGGCGTTCGAAGAAGGGGGTTCGCTGACGATCCTCGGCACCGCACTCATCGAAACCGGCAGCCGTATGGACGATGTCATCTTCCAGGAGTTCAAAGGCACCGGTAACATGGAACTCGTACTCGATCGGAAACTCGCCGAGAAACGGATCTACCCCGCCATCGACCTTTCGCAATCCGGTACGCGTAAAGAAGAACGACTGATCTCGCCCGAAAAACTCGAACGCATAACCTTGCTCCGCCGAAGCCTGCTCCAGATGCGACCCTCCGAGACGATGGAATCGCTGATTAAGCAACTCGGAAAGACCCAATCGAACGATGAGTTTCTCGAAATGGTCGGAAAATTTGTGAAGTAAAGTATGCCGAACCGCACGCCCGATCGCCGCCGATTTCTCCGTGCCACCACAGCGGCCGCCGGTGTGGCGCTGTCGCTAACTGCCGATTCGTATGCACGTGTGGCAGGTGCCAACGAGCGTATTGGCGTCGCGTTCCTCGGTTGCGGGGCACGGGCACAGGCGCACATTCACCTCGTCTCGCAGTTCGCCCGCAACGGCCTGAGCGTGATGCCCATTGGCGTGTGCGATGTCTGGGACGGCCTCGAAGACGAATACGAACAGCCGTTCGGCGGCACGACGGTCAAGCGGAAGTACGCGCAAGGTTTGTATCCGTCGGCGGTGAAATGCGGCCTCGACCCGACTGATTCTGCACGCGTCGTCAAAGATTATCGCCGGTTGCTCGACCGTGCCGATGTCGATGTCGTTTGCATCGCGACGCCCGATCACTGGCACGCGCGAATGACGATTGACGCGGTGAATGCCGGCAAAGATGCGTACGTCGAAACGCCGATGGTTCGCACGCCCGCCGAAGCGGTGGCCGTCGCCGATGCGGTCGCCCGTACGGGTCGCATCGTGGCCGTCGGCGTGCAATCGCTGTCCGATCCGTCGGTGAAAATCGTTCGCGAAAACTTGCAGAACGGGGCCATCGGGCCGCTCGTGCAATTCCAAGGTGGCGCTTTCCGCAACGACAGTCGCGGGCAGTGGCGGTTCTATCGCGTGGCCACCGCTATGAACCCGAAAACCGTCGATTGGCCGATGTT
>JANXNT010000411.1 GCA_025353985.1 Limnoglobus sp. | reverse complement strand
GTGCCGAGGTCGTCGTCGGTTCGCACGCGCAGATAATCGGACTGCAAGACGCGGCAGCCTTCTTCGATGGCTCCGAGATGGGCGTTGAGTTCGGCAAGATAACTATCGCGCACCGAGAGTGGGTCGGTGCTCAGTTCGGCGATCGCTTCTAGCCCCTTGAAGAGCGTCGGGTGGCGGAACGGGAAATCGAGTTCGGCGGCATCGAGAACGTGAAGCACCACTACTTCGTGCTTCTGATATTTCAGGTGGCGAATCCCGTCGAGGATCTCGGGCACATCATCGAGTAAATCACTAATCAGGAACGCGATGCCGCGTCGCCCCGTTCGGCCCGCCAGCTCATTTAAAACTGCGCCCGTAGTCGAAACGCTGGTCGTTGGCCCCGTCGCGAGCAGTTTCAGCAACTCGCGGTAGTGGCTACCTGAACGCGCCGATGGACGCAGAAATTGCTGGATGCGATCCGCGTACGACACCATGCCGATGCTATCCGATTGCTGAAGAACGAGGTGTGCGATCGCGCCTGCTAAAATGCATGCGATGTCGTACTTCGAGCGTGCCCCGGAAGCGAAGCTCATCGACTCGCTGGCATCGACGACGAGCCACGCAACGAGGTTCGTTTCCTGTTCGTATTGCTTCAGATGATAGCGTTCGGTTCGGCCAAATACTTTCCAGTCGAGGTGTTTGATGTCGTCGCCGGGGGTGTATTCGCGGTGTTGCGCGAACTCCACGGCAAACCCGTGGCGGGGGCTTTTGTGCCGACCCGACAGATAGCCTTCGACGACCTGCCGCGCCTCGAGTTCGAGCTTATCGATGCGAGCGAGAATGTCCGATGGTGTGCTCATCGTTCGTTTTCCGCTTCGCGCGGGATCGCTGCGATGAGTCGCTTGACGATGTCGTCGGTGGTGACGCCGTCGGCTTCGGCGTTGTAATTGGCGATCACGCGGTGGCGCAACACCGGTAGCGCGACCGCCTTCACGTCTTCGATCGCGACGTAGGTTCGGCCCTTCAGTAGCGCACGCGCTTTGGCTGCCATTATCAGGCTCTGTCCCGCTCGCGGGCCTGCCCCCCAACTGACGTATTTTTTCACGAAGTCGGGCATCGGCACGCTGGAAACTTCGCCGTTCTTGGCGACGGGCCGCGTTGTGCGAACCAGGCGCGACGCATAGCGAATCACGTACTCGGCGGCAGGCACTTGCAGCACGAGTTCCTGCATCGCGTGCAGTTCGGCTTCGGTAATCACGCGGTGAATTCGCGTTTTATTTGCGGACGTCGTCGCTTCGATAATGCGAACTTCTTCTTCTTCCGAAGGATAATCGACGCGAATGTTGAACATGAAGCGATCTTGCTGCGCCTCGGGTAACGGGTATGTGCCTTCTTGCTCGATCGGGTTTTGCGTGGCCAACACGAAGAACGGATCGGGCAGTACGTGCCGATGTCCAGCGACCGTCACCTGGCGTTCTTGCATCGCTTCGAGGAGTGCCGCTTGCGTTTTGGGCGGGGTGCGGTTGATCTCGTCGGCGAGAACGATGTTCGCGAAGATCGGCCCTTGCACGAAGCGGAACGAGCGTGCGCCGCTCGCTTTGTCTTCTTGCAAAATATCGGTGCCAGTGATGTCCGACGGCATGAGGTCCGGGGTGAACTGCACGCGGCTGAACGTGAGGTTCATGCCATCTGATAGCGTGCGAACCATCAACGTTTTCGCGAGGCCCGGGACGCCGACGAGCAAGCAGTGACCGCGCGCCAATACTGCGATGAGGAGTTGCTCCATCACGTCGGTTTGGCCGACGATGACCTTGCTGCATTCGGCCAGCAACTTCGCCGCACCGATGCGCAATCGCTCGGCGGTTTCGAGAATCTCGGGTTCGAGGGCAGTCAATTCGACGGGGTTATCGGTCGGCACCGGGTGCGCTCCGGGGTGAGTGGGACGGCAGAGTTTCGAACGATCCGCCTGCGGCAAAGACTGCGCCTTCGGGCCGCAGTTCCACGCTCAGTTGCGAACCGCGTGCGGCAATGTCAGATTTTCGTTGTACGCGGCCCGTGGCCGGATCGAGCAACCAAATCGGGATCGTTCGCGTTTCGTAGTCGTCGGCAGCGACTGCCAGCCGCGCGAATAATCGCGCAGGGTCGGGCTTAGACAACCAGTGTAGGCGTTCGTCGGGGCGGATCGCGCGGGCGGGATAAACGAGGATCGCATCGCGGGTCGGCTTCGCCTGCCAACCCTCGGTGTACGCCGGCAACGGATGTTCCCAAACTTCGCAGCCCGTGTCCCAGCGTAGCGCCACGATGCGATCCGGTAGCGGTACGTACAGATGTTCGCCATCGCTCGTCAAAGCGTTCGCATCAATCGTATCGACGGGGAAGTACGCGGGTTGCGGCCAGACGCGCCGGCCATCGGTGGCGTTGAGTCGTTCGAGTTCGACGCCGTGATTCCGGTTGACCGTAATCAGGATCGAATCGCCGCGCATCACGACGCCCGCCGCGATACCGCGTAAGCTCGTGTCGCGGCCCGCATCGCTCGTCCACGTCGTTTGAAATTGCCGCCGATCCCACGCCCGCACACGGCCCGGCCCGTCGGCGATCACCAGTGATTTCGCATCGTCGATGGCCACGGGAGCGGTCAGCCACGGCGAATCCGCACTCGGCGTATCGGCGAGAATCGCGCCCGTGTCCGCATCGAGTTGCCAGCACCGGCCATTCGACAAATGAACGAGAATCCCAGCGGAATCGGCGTAAAGATGCGCATCGAAGCGGGGCGCGCCATCGAAAGAGAATGACGCGAGGCGGTTGCGTTTCATGCCGTCGATTGCCCAAAGCAGGTGGCCATCGTCGAGGGATAAGCCGAGGAGGTGATGTTCGCCGACACGGCAAACGACGGTCGAACCGGCGACGACGCAACCGAGGATTTCGGGGCATTCCGCAAGCGGGATGTCGTACGTCCAGGTGCGGTCATCGGCCCACGGTGTGATGCGGGCGATACGCCGTTTGCCGAACACGATCGCATTCGCACCGAGGTAAATTGCACCCGTGGCACGGCCGGCAATCTCACGGCTTTCGCCGTTGGTTGCCACCGCCCGCGAACGGCTTCGCCCGATCTGCACCAGCCAGCGTTGCCCCGTTGGCGTCGTTCCCCACGTGCCCGTTGCGGGGATCAACATGCGGTCGAAACCGGCCGCGCTGCCCGTGGATATTACGGCGGCATTGAGGCTCAGCTTCGGTGCGAATTCCAGTTTCGCTTTCGGCACCATCACCGGTTTCGCGGCGATCTTTTGCGGGGCGGCTCGAACATCGATTCGCGCGACCGGTTCGGGTGCGTTCGCGGGCAGCGGCTCGGCGACATACCCCCAGATTTCGGTCGGCGTTGCCACCAACAGTACGCCGTCCGCGTAGGCCAAATTCCCGTGCGGGCCACGCTGCGGTTGCCGCGCCACACTGCCATCGGCGAGCCGCAAAAAGTACAGCCCTGCTTGCGTGGGCCATGCGACGAAATCATCGGCGACCAGCCCGCGCCCGAACGACGACAAGCCGGGGTCATCGTGGCAAATCCAGCCGTGCGGCGCGTCGGTGGAGCCATCGGAAGAGCGATACGCACGCACGCCACGGACCGGCCCCGCGATCGCGACGACGACGCGATTTTCCGCGACGCCGAGAATGTGCTCGACCTCGATTAGGCCTTCATTCCAAAGCAAATTTCCATTTTCGGCATCGAAGGCGAACAGCCGTTCTGCGTCGGTGGGGGCGACGAAAACGCGACCGTCGGCGGCCACGGCGGGGGCGATATCGCGGTGCCGACCGTCGCCGGGAATTTTGCGAATGCGCGGGTAGCGATACGCCCACGCCGACTTGCCCGAGATCGCGTTCACGGCCGCGATTACACCGGTGTGCGAACAGAACACCACGTTGCGTCCGGCGAGCGTCAGCGGCTCGTGCCGCGTCCGCGATTCGCTCCCGGCGGCCGTCGGCGATTCGCAAATATCGGTCACCCAAACAGGCTTGTCGCTGCGGTCGTCGTAGCAAGCAATCGAGTGAATGAACCGCCCGCCTTCGGAGCGCAGGAACGCCGCCCAGACGCGGCCGTCCGCAACCAGCGGCGCGGCCTCCCACGACGCCGCGAAGTCCGCATTCACCGGTGGTTCACGCGTCCACTTCACGCCCGTTGGCGTCCAGCAAACCAGCGAACTCGGCTTCGGCGCATTCGGGAACATCGCGGCATGTCCGAACCGTGCGTAGATCGCCGTATCCGTCGCAGTCAGTGTGAAATCGGCATCGAACGCGAGCGGCAGTTTGCGATCCTCGGCACTCGCTTTGTTGGCATTCGCGAACGCGATGCGGGATGTACCCGTGGCTAGGTCGAAGCCGATCAAGCGGCCACCATCGGCGATAAATGCTTCGTTGCCGAACACGACGGGGTGGAACGCCACTGCCCGTGCCCCTCCGATGGCGCTCGGCCGTGCGCGGTTTCGCGTCGCATCGGCGAGCGGGTCGGGCGGGATCGGCGTTTTCCACGTCGGTGCGATCGGCCAGTTGCGGCGCAAACTCCCCGCTACACCGGCGCGCGTCGGCCCACCCGCGAACGCCGTCCACGATTCGCCCGGAT
Organism: Limnoglobus sp.; assembly: GCA_025353985.1. Classification (GTDB taxonomy): domain Bacteria; phylum Planctomycetota; class Planctomycetia; order Gemmatales; family Gemmataceae; genus Limnoglobus. Next base: position 7,178 of record JANXNT010000411.1, on the reverse strand, counting down.
TCGCCGCAAGTTGCGGCGGACGATCAATCAATGCCTGAAGCGTGTCGCAATAATTTCCCGTGCGACCCGCGAGTAACCCTTCGGCCATCGCGTGCTTCGTGCGGAACTCGGCGAGTTGCGTGCGTGCCGCAGGTAGGTCGCGTTGGAAGATCGTAGCGAGTACGATTTTTGCACGCGGAATGGCCAGATTGACTTGCGGCGAAGGGTAAACGAAGTCGGTCGGCTTTCCGGGAAGCAGCATTTCCCAGTGTTGTTTCGCGAGTGCAAAGTCGCCGCGCTCGAATGCGAATTCGGCGAGCAAACGGTGCGCATCCTCGGCCGGACGGCTCATCGCGTAGCGGTCGAGCAACAGATGCAGCGGCTGTTCGTCGCGGGTTCGCTTGCCGCTTTCGAGGAGTTGCCGCGCCGGTTCTTCGACGCGGTCGCGATACTTTTTCAGCGGCTCCGGTGGCAGTTTCGCGAGCAACTTATGCACGGTCAATCGCGCCGCTGTGAATGCCGTGCCATCGACGCCGATCAGGTCGTCGCCCGCATCGTCGAGCAGTTGCTGAAGTGGGTCGAGGACATCGTCCCACTTGCCGTCCTGCATGTTTTTTTGCGATTCGGCCAACCGCTTCCGCGTCTGCGGCGACTCCCCGCGCACCGATGCACCATCGATGGCAACGGGCTGCCCCACGGCAATGCCCGCCCACGCAACGAGGAACAACAGTGCAATCGCGCGGGGCGTCATGGTAGCGGAATGTCCTTGCAATCGAAGCGAATCGGGAACTCGATCAGCGGCGCGGGGGTTTCGTACACGATCTTCCAACCCTTCGCTTTAGTCGGGTCGCGCTGGCCGATCGTCGCATCCTTGAACCGGTACGCCGCCACGACGCGACGACCGCTCCCCGTGATGTCATAGTTATCTTCGGCGTAGCTGTTACCCGCATTCGGCGCGATCAGGCGGATTGCGTTGCCCGTTGCCCACGATTCGAAACTCTCGAACTCCGGGTGGCTCGCAGGATATTCGAGATGGAGTTCGACATCCCAACGATCTTCGATTTTCGCGAACGATTTCAGCGTCACTTTCACGCCGTCTCGTTCTTTCACGATTGGCAGTTTGGCTTGCAAGTCATCGAACTCGAATGCGAGCATCTTCGGGCTAGCCGTCACGATAAACTCGCCCTCAAGGCGGGCAATCGTTCGGGCACTGCGCGTCAGGCCATCGATGCGAATCGTGGCCGTGTGCCCGTAACCGGTCGTCGGGCTTTTCGCCGAGATCGCGGGCGATGTCAGTGCGGTTCCTTTGTCGTCGGTGGCGGTGCGAATCTTCGGCTGGCTGTCGATGCGGAACACGGGGAACCGCGGCTCCCACTGGATATCCAGCGTTAAATCATAGTGGGTCCGCCCGCGTTCGAGATCGGTTCGGGCCGCCACATTTTTCGGTACGAAGCGAAACGCGCCATCGATGCTCGATCGATTCTCGCCCTCTTTTTTGGCAAACGCGATCCGCTTGCCTTGTTTGCTCGTGACGATGCGACTGTCAGAGTTCGCGGCAATCGCTTCGAGCGCATTCCAGAACGGCACATTGCGAATCGGCATCAAGAATAGCGACTTCGGATCGAGCGTACCCGCCGAGACTTTAATGCCCGTTTGCTTTTCGAGTTCGGTCAACGTCTGCGACAACGTGGAGATTTCGACGTTCACCATCGAAGCCGGAATCGCCTTCGCAGGCGGGTCGATCGCGAACACCGGCGAACCAGCAATGAGGCCGAAGAGAATCGCCAGAGTATAGTATTTTGGTGGCATCGGTGGAATTCAAGAGGGAGGGGTGCAAGTCGACGGCTGTTTATTGATCGGTGACTACGGGAGACAAAATCATCCTTTTGCCTGCTTCCAAGGCTAACAATCTCGTCTTGTCTTTTAGATCGGCTTTCTTTGTTTTGTCGTTGTAACTTGTGGTATTCAATTCCACCACACAGGCTTGGCCAATGCAATTGTCTCGCTTGGCTTCCAAAACAGTCAGCCCGAGATCGTCGAAGAGCGACACCGGCAATTCTGTCAGGTGGTATTTGTCAGGATCGACGCCAACAAGCGCGTCGGATAGTGTGTTTGTGTATTTTTTTCGAACGACAGATATGCCATTCCCGTCAATTTCTGTTGGCCTAAACGCCAATATATTGACTGGCATTGCTTCATCATTAGAGTCGTAATATTTTTTTAGAATCCTTCTGTACACATATTCGCTCGACTCAACAGGGCCGGGGCATTCGAGAGTTGGCTCCATTTGTCACTCAGTTGGTACTTATAGTCACCACATGCAGGCGTGAAAATGGCCCTAAAATCAATTTCTTCGTACTTTGGAGGCTGGCCTGGAATTGAAGTAAAGGTCTCCACAATGTAAGGCACAAGGAATTCACAGTGGCGAAATTCACCGTCAACATTCCACTCCAAGGCAATCCCGCCATCTGCGATAGGAGAAACCCTCGTTGGAGCAGGTGTATTCTTTGACTTGAGATATTTGGCATAACGCACAACACTAAGGACGAGTGATTCCGACGGCACTTTCGCTCTGTCTCCATCCCAATTGCGCTTGAGCCATTGCAACTTGGCAATTGAATCGATAGCCGATTCCCACTTGTCACTTTGATCATTTTTGCTGCGATTAGAACCTAATACCATCAAATAAACTGCTGGCCGATCCGAATACCCATTCGGGGATGCAGCGAACCTCGTTGTTACAGCTGTATTCATGATATAGGCCCCCAAAATAGTTTAGCAGCATCCGATGAAAGGCTAGAAAACGCCTGACCAATTGCATTATGGCCAAACTCCATATGTTCTTTCAGTGAGTTTGCTGAGTCGTTAGCAACAGGCCCTCTTGCTGTCATGTTGACTAACAGCGAAGGGTTTCTTTCTCCAGTGAGGAAAGCCATATTGGCAACCACGTGCAGTCGACCTTTTTGTGGCTCAATCTCGTATGTCCTAGCTGCGGTGGAAGTCTCCGCTACCAATCCATCCAATTTCGTTTCGCTGGAGAATAAACCTGGAAAAACGTTGTGAAAATCCCCTGCGATTTCCCACAATTTCCCGCTGGGAATATTGTCAACGTACGTCAGCTCCCATTGATTGATAACAACAGGAGCCAGACCAGCATTTAAGACAAATTCTTTGAATGCGGTGAAATACTCGTTGAATTCATCGAATACTAGTTCGAAATACGGATATTTACTGTCCTTTTTTCGCCAGTTATAATGAAACCGACTATGCTGTACTTGTAGCATTCGGTCTCCAGTAGCGTTTTCGACCATCAGTCTGGAGGCCGGATTTTGTGAAAGTTGCAATTCCATTCGGCTTGGCAACAACTTGCCAAAAGCTTCCGTTTGCTCGGGAACTGGCTGACCCTCGGATACTTTCCAATCCGATCCTAAGTGTTCACGCCAAAACCATCCCGAATGACCGGTTGTAAATCCGGGAATTGAGTCGAATTGAACGCCCAACACCAATTCGATGATGGGTGGATTCGCGTACCGAGGGAATTTCTTTGTCATATCGAAAACCCTTTTCCGTTGCTGCTTAATTCATTGTACCATTTAATAAGGTGCTCGACCCACTGATTTTTCAAGGAAATTATCGGCATTCCGCAATAGCCTGTAGGCTCATCCGGTAGCCTCTCACTCGCTGGCGTGTCTGGCTGACGGGACGAATGGTTTTGTTCGCCCGGCCTTGCTTGCGCAGTGGGTTGGCACGATAACGGATCCAGTCACCCCGCTCGAAGTATAACGGAGGTAGAAATATGAACGCCCAGTATCGCGCCCTGTTCGTTGCGATTGTTTTCGTTAGCTCGATCGCTTCGCCGGGACTTGCCCAAGCTCCTGTGGAGAAGAAGCCTTTCTCGCTGACCACCACCGGTGAGATCGACCCTGACTTGGCCCCCGTGGTCGGCCAACTGACGACGCTGTTTTACCAATCGTACCCGAAGTTGGTCAAGCGCTTCGAGCACCCCAAGAAGCCCGCCCCTCGGCAGATCAATTTGGTGTTCGCACGCAACATCAAGGTACCCGCGTATTACAGCAATTCCACCATCACCGTTAGTGTCGAATGGCTCCAGAAGCACCCCGACGATCTCGGCGTACTCACGCACGAATTGACGCATGCCGTGCAAGCCTACCCGAAGTCCGATCCCGGCTGGCTGACCGAGGGTTTGGCCGATTATGCCCGTCATTTGTACGGGCCGAAGGAGCAACCCGGTTGGGCACTCCCCACACAACTTTTGGCGAAGCAAAGCTATAAGGACAGCTACCGCGTAACGGGTCGCTTCCTGCTGTGGCTGGACGATAAGCATCCGGGAGTCGTAGATAAGCTGCATCGACGAATGCAAGATCGCGAGTTCGCGATCGAGGATTTCCGCACATTCACCGGCACCGCAATCGATGAATTGTGGGAAGACAGCGTTCGCGAACTGAAAAAGAAGCCGTAAAACCACAAAGGATCCGCAATGTCTACGCTCTCCCGCGTCGTCTTATTCGCGTTGTTCTTGCAGGCTTCGCCGGTGATGGCGAAGCCGAACGTGGTACTCATCGTTGCGGACGATCTCGGGTGGGCGGACCTCGCTTGTTATGGCAGCACGTTCCACAAAACGCCGCACTTGGACCGCATGGCCACGGCGGGAATGAAGTTCTCCGAGGCATATGCGGCGTGCCCGGTCTGTTCGCCGACACGGGCCGCAATGCTTACGGGGAAGCACCCGGCACGGTTGCAGATTACCGACTGGATACCCGGCCGCCCGAATCGCCCCGAACAGATCGTGAACCGCCCCGCGTTCCGCAACGAACTGCCGTTGAACGAAGTTACGCTTGCGGAGGCGTTCAAAAGTGCCGGTTACGCTACGGCGCACATCGGAAAATGGCACCTCGGCGGGGACGGTTTCGGCCCGAAAGAACAAGGCTTCGACATCAACATTGCGGGCGATCATACGGGCACGCCACTGAGCTACTTCGCGCCGTTTCAAAACAAGAATCGGACCATGCCCGGCCTCGAGAAAGCCGAAGCGGGCGAGTATCTGACGGATCGCCTGACGAGCGAAGCGGAGACGTTCCTGCGTGCGAATGCGCAGAAGCCATTCTTCCTGTATTTCCCGCATTATGGCGTTCACACACCGATGCGGGCGAAGGCGGAGTTGGTGAAAAAGTACGCCGACAAACCGACCTTGGGCAAGCAGTCAAACGCGGTGTATGCCGCGATGTTAGAGAGCGTCGACGAGAGCGTCGGCCGCGTGCGCAAGTTACTCGACGAGTTGAAAATCAGCGACAACACGATTGTGATTTTCACATCGGACAACGGCGGTCTGGCGACGCTCGAAGGGCAAACGAACCCGCCGACGTTCAACGGGCCGTTGCGCGAAGGCAAGGGCTACCTGTACGAAGGCGGCATCCGCGTGCCATTGCTCGCGGTCGGCCCCGGAATCAAGCCCGGTTCGATCAACGTGCCGGTCACGAGCCAGGACTTCTTCCCGACGCTGTGCGAACTTTGCGACATCCCCCTGAAAGCGAAACTCGATGGCGTGAGTATGGTGCCGCTGTTGCGCGGTGGCGACGCGCCGAAGCGCGACGCGATGTACTGGCACTACCCGCATTATGCGAACCAAGGTTCGCGGCCTGGCGGGGCGATCCGCGAAGGCCAGTACAAGCTCATCGAGTATTACGAACGCGATCGCCGCGAACTGTTCGACCTCAAAGCGGACTTAAACGAAAGCCAAAACCTAATCGAAGCGAAGCCGGAAATTGCGAAGGCGCTGACAGCGAAACTCGCGGCCTGGCGGATCGAGGTCGGCGCGCAGATGCCGGTGCCGAACCCGAATTACTTGCCGAACCCGCAAGCGACCGACGGCACGATTCCGTTACCCGCACGCTTCGCGGAAGTCCACGGCGTCATGTTGCGATACGAGCCGCTGCCGCACAAAAACACGCTCGGCTACTGGGTAAACAAAGACGATTACGCCACGTGGGAATTCACCGTTACGAAACCCGGCACGTTTAACGTGGAGATCATGCAAGGCTGCGGCAACGGCAACGGCGGCAGCGAAGTGAATGTCTCGGTCGGCGAGCAAACGTTGAGTTTTACGGTGATCGAAACCGGCGGGTTCCAGAACTTTAAGCCCCGCGACATCGGCACCCTGAAACTGGAAAAGGCCGGCCGTTACACGCTGACCGTCAAGCCAAAAACAAAGGTGAAAGCCGCCGTGATGGACGTACGACTCATCACGCTGAAACCATCGTAGCGGATCTGAAAAAACAGTCGTTGCCGTTGGAAAACGAAGGCTACACGATCTTCCGTAATTCCGTCAGCAATTTGTCGATTTCGGCGTCGGTGCCTACGGTGATGCGCAGGCCGTCGTAGCCGTTGTAGTTCATGTAACGGACGAGGATATTTTTGGCCTTCAGGGCTTCGTAGATTGGCTTGTGCGGGCGGTCGGTGCGGCGGCACCAGAGGAAGTTTGCGTGGCTCGGCGTGACTTGGAACCCGAGCGAGGCGAGTTCGGCGTGCATTCGGCCCCGCGTCGCTACGATCTTCGCGCGGACATCGGCGAAGTACAGCGGGTCCGCAATTGCGGCGGTGGCGGCCACGAGGCTGAGTGCGTCGCAGTTGTACGAATCCTTCACTTTGGTCAGTTCGAGAATCGTGGCGGGGTCGGCAATCGCGATGCCGAAGCGGATGCCGGCGAGCGAATACGACTTGCTGAAACTGCGTGTAACGATGAGGTTCGGGCAGGTTTTTAAGAGAGAGATGCCGTTCCACTCGGCGAAGTCGCCGTACGCTTCGTCGAGGACGAGCGGCCCGCCGACTTCCTTCGCCAGCCGCGCCACTTCCGCCAGTCGCAAGCAGGTGCCCGATGGTGAGTTCGGATTCGCGAGGAACGTGAGGTTCGCGCCGGACTTCGGCCACGGTTTCGGCAGTTGCCAATCGTCGGCGAAACGCACGGATTCGAACCTCGCACCCTGGATCTGCGCGAGCGTTTCGTAAAGGGTGTAACTCGGTGTCGGCGAGACGATCAGGCCGCCTTCGGGAACGAAGGCGCGAGTGAGGATCGTGAGGATATCGTCCGAGCCGTTGCCGATGAGAATTGCGTCGGGTTCGACACCGAGAATGCGGCCAGCGACCTTGCGGAATGCCTCGCCGCTCGACTGCGGATATTTGCG
>JANXNT010000338.1 GCA_025353985.1 Limnoglobus sp. | reverse complement strand
ACTTCGCGTAATCGGGGCGCAGTTTCGCTGGCTCCATGTTGAACAGAATCTTGTAGAAACCGACCGCGCGTTCGAGGTTCGTCACGTTCAGCGAAATATGGAAGCGGATCGCGGGTGCGGTCGTCAGCGAGAGGCTCATCGTTTTAACTCCTTGGATTCGAGGGGGAAACGCGGTAGCGGCGTCAGTAGCGCGACGATGGCCATCAGGAACATGATCCCGGCCAGCATTTGGAACGCGAAGGTGTACGATGTCGTGGCGCGTTTGACAGAGGCGAATACGAGTGGCCCGCAGGCGGACGCGAACACGGTGAACATCTGCGCGATCCCCTGAATCCGCCCGAGTTCGCGATTGCCGTAAAGCGTGCCCCACGTCGCGAAGAACAGCAGCGCCACTGCTCCGGATGCGATGCCGAGGCAGACGCCGTAGGCGTAAACGTGCCAGACTTCGGATGCCATCGGCAGGCCGATTAACGATACCGATGTCATGAGCAAACAGGCGGCGAGCAACTGCGTTAGCGGCACCCGCTTGATCAGCCAGCCGAAGAAGAGCTTCGACGCGAGTGCCACGATCGTTACCAGCATCAGTACGTCGAAGTACAAATCTTGCGAGAAGCCACGTTCCTTGAAGATGTCTTCGTTGAACAGCGAGACGCCGGAATAGATCATTCCCCACAACGAGATCGTCAGGCTGAATACCCAGAACGCCGGGGTCCGAAGCGCCTGCCGAAATGTCGCGCCTCCTCCAAATTGCGCGCGGGTTTCGCGCGTCGTCGTCGGCACGCGGCGGATGCAGGTGGCGGTCAACGCGAGGCAGACGAGTGCGCCGCCGACCATCGCCCAGACGGTGCGCCAATCGTAGCCGCCATCCTTCAACGCCCAGCCAACACCTTTAATAAGGATCAGGTGGAACGGGGCCGACAGGATCGCGTACCACGCCATCGCGTAGCCGAGTTGCCCCGTGCGAAACGACTTCGCCACAAGCGTGATACTGACGACGGATAGCGCACTTTGGCCTAGCCCGCGTGTAAGAATGAGGCCGAGGAACAGTTGTTGCCAGGTAACGGCAGTGCTCATCCAGCCGACGGCGAAACCGAGGAGCACGAGGTTAGCCGCGAGAATCCCGCGACGGTCGAAGCGGTCGAACAACCAGCCGACAGGCAGGCAAAACAGCGCACCGATCAGCGTACCCCAGAGGTTGAGCGTGGAATAAAACACGCGGCCATCGGGGTCCGCGAGGCCGAGATCATTCAACAACGGTTCCGTCACCATACCGAGGCCATGCGTACGGCCCGGGTACGTGGCCGCCATCGCGATCGCACCGATGGCAATCGTCGCCCAGCCATAATTCACGAAGCGGCTCGCCACCGATTTCGGTGGAGCGTCGGCCTCCGGTGTCGTCGTTGTCATCATCGTGTTTTAACGGAAGTAGAGGGCGCGAGCGTTCTCGGGTGGGTATTTGGAGCGAAGCCAATCGTGAAACTCGGCGTAGTGTTTCGCATGTTGCTCGCCGCCATCGGACTGTGCGTTATAGCTGAGGAAGTAACCGCGCCGCGAATGCGCAGACAGGTTCGGATTCGACGAATGCGGCGTAAAACAACTGAAGATCGCGATGTCGCCGGGGGCGAGATTCAGCAGCACCGGTTCGACGGGAAACGTGCGATCTTCCAGCGTGTGATGCTGGCCATCTTGGCTCGACAGGTAACCCTGCGCGTGGATGCGTGGGTAAACCTTCGTGGCCCCACTCGCATCGTCGAACGGGTCGATTGCCAACAGCACCGTGAGGAACGACTTCGGGAAGTTCGGCCACGAAATCCAGTCTTGGTGGAGCATGGCACCGATCGCGCCGGGCGGCTTGTAGATCAGCTTTTCCTTGAATAAACAGGCCGGTTCGCCGTACAGGTCGTGGAGACGATCGAATATCCGGCGGTCGTTCGCCACCGCCGATGCCACCGGCGAGAGGTCGGCAATCGGGTCGAAGACTTCCATCATCACTTCGCCGGTTTGCGCATGAGTTTGGAACCGTACGCGCATGTTGTTCGCATCAATGAGATCGCGCCGCTCCCGGCCCACGCGGTCGACATCGTCCGCGAGCGCCGACACCTCTGCCGACGAAAACAGCGCCCGCAAAACGAGGTAACCCTCCGTGCGGTAAAACGCAATTTCCTCGTCAGTGAGCCACGCCATAAACGACCTTTCGGAATTGTTAGCCCGAAGCGCTAGTTTTGAAGTTGCGCTGTTTGAGACCACGGCACTCACTTTGACAATGTTCATTCTCAAAAAACTGGCGAGCGGCACGGCGTAAGCGTGCCGTGGTACCCACTGAGGCTTCCACGGCACGCTTACGCCGTGCCGCTCG
>JANXNT010000333.1 GCA_025353985.1 Limnoglobus sp. | reverse complement strand
GATAAAACCTGACGCATAATGCGCCTCGCAGACCGCAGGAAGAGGTTCGAAACTGAACGCTATCCTATAACTTTCCGACGATTCGCGAAAGCATCAAACGGGCAACCGGCAAAATCGGGCCACCGAATCGGCCAACCACCCCGCCCGTTCCGTGCAATCGTTCATCGCGATCCCGCGATAAGCGTTACCACCGAGGAATAAACCCGCGTGACTCGCCGCGACCGACTCGATTCGCTCGACGCGGCGAAGGTGGCCGACGAGGTATTGCGGAATCGCACGCGGCCAACGTACGACCTTGTGGAACGCCGGTTCGCCGGTCACGCCCATCGTGATTTTCATCTCAGCATGGACGCAGCGCAGCAACGTTTCGTCGTCGTAAGCAGCCACATCGGGGCGACTCATTCCGCCGCAAAGTACGCGCCAAAGTACGTAGCCCGGCGGGGCGCGATCGGGGAAGATCGACGAGCACCACTGCACGCCGAGCGCATCGCGGCGCGTCCGTTGTGGGGCGATGTAGCCGAAGCCATCGAGGTCTAACGGGGCGTGTTCGCGCTTGTAACCGATCGCCACGACGTGAACGGGCGTGTAACCAATCGCGGCAATTTCAATTGCAAGTGCCTCATCGACGCTCATCAATAATTCCGCCTGCGCGTGGGCCGGGCAGGTGACGACGACGGCATCGGCGCTCCATGCTTCCGTGCCACTTCCGCGAACGAGCCAACCGTTGGGCGTCTTCTCGATTCGTCGCAGATCAACTCCCAACTTCACGCAATCGCCGAGTTGTTCGCTCAGTGCATCGATGATCGTGCGTAGCCCACCACGGAACGACCACATCCGTTGCGGGCCAGGGCTTTCCCCACGTGCGAGGGTGTCGAGGCGTCGTTGTTTGGCGGCGCGCATAAAGCCACGAATCACGCTGCCGGTTTCGCGTTCGAACATCGGCAATCGGGGAAACGCCGCCGCCACGCTGAGCTTCGAGGGATCGCCACCGTGGATGCCCGTTACGAGTGCGTCCATGAACGTCGCCGCCACTTCCTTGCCGAAACGACGGCTCGCGAATTGCTCGATCGTCTCGTCGGGAGGCAGTTTTTTCGGCGTCCCGCGTAACGGTTCCGTGAGGAGTTTGAGCTTGCCGAGAAGGGAAAGGACCGGCGTGCGCAAGATGCCCGACGGTGATGCGGGAAGCTTGAACATCTCGCCGTTCTGGTACAGAAAGCGGTTCGTTCGCGATCCTTCGCTGGCAACGATCAGTTGATCTTTGAGGCCGAGATCATGGCACAGTTCCAGCGTGGAACGCTTGCCATCGAGGAATCCGTTCGGGCCGCGTTCGACGGTGAAACCATCCTGGTGATCCGTCCCGACGTTCCCACCCGCGCGTTCCGCACGTTCGAGAACCGCGAGTTTCACGCCAGGTATCGCAGCGCGAATCCGAAACGCGGCCGCGAGTCCACTAATTCCCGCACCGATAACAATCACGTTTGGCATGTGCAAATTGTAGGCATCCGATGGTTTTCCGCCGCGGCGATTACGTGTGGAAAATGGTTCCGCCACTTACCCCTCCACCCCTCCCTGGACTCGTTCCCGAATTTCGGAACCAACATAACCCACCAACGACTTACGTCCGATTTCGGCCGACTCCAATTACGCCAGAACCAAATTTTCGTGGGTTCCCTTACTTACACATCGGGATAAAAAAAGAATATTGTTGTCGCTTCTGCGATCATCGATAATAATCATCATCTGATCGTAATAGGTGATTCCGAGCGTTTGCCCGAAATCTTCGCCACGAGAACTCCACCTGCGATCGCGGTATTCACGCCTCAACGAACTGGCCACGCGATTCACTACGATGAAAACCCAAACAACATTGAAAATGGGGATGAGCGAAAACCAAACATGGGCAGGTTCCATGTTCCGATTCCGCGGCCGCACTTGCTGCAAACACCGGGAGAGACTAATCATGTGCAAGATATGAATCATCAAAACGGCCGCTAACAACCCACAACCGACCATGGCGAGCAGGAAGATCGCCCCGTCGCCATTGTTGTTATTGTTGTTGACCATTTGCGGGAACATAGTGGCGACTCGGTGAGAGTGTTTGGAACATCACTTCGCGAGTAACTGCCGTAGCACGTACGGCAGAATCCCGCCGTGCTGATAGTACAGTACTTCTTGCGGGGTATCGACCCGCATCAGTGCCTGGAAGGTTTTGCTGCCCGCTTTCACAGTGACGTATACCTTACCGGCGGCGACTTTGTTCAGTGCCTCTGGCACGCCGGGAATCTCGTAAATTTCCTCGCCGGTCAAACCCAGTGACAATGCACTGTCACCTGCCAGGAAC
>JANXNT010000313.1 GCA_025353985.1 Limnoglobus sp. | reverse complement strand
TTCGAGGCGTTCTTCTCGGAGGGACTAACAACTTGGGTCTATGACATCAAGTACGATCATTCCGAGATCAAGAGCGAAACATTAACATACAATAATAAGAATGTGATGCAGCGTGGGGCAGGTGGTATGGGCAAGATTGAGGCGGAGGATATCGATGGCAAGGTCGTGCGGATGCGTTTCAAGACTCCTTTCCGTCAACTCGGGGTCGTAGCGAAGCGAGACTCGATCCAGCATCCGTACCTGGAAGGTCTGTACGAGTGGGGCCATGCACTGCGACACTTTCAGTTTGGATACGAGATGCGGCCCCATAATCTTGCATTCGTCTTACCGATACAAGGTTTGAACATTCCGATCGACGAGAAAGACACAAGCAGCCTCGTTCCAATTTACGATCTTGCCATCAAGCAGCCATACGGTGAAGCACTCAAGCAGACCGTGATGGAGGACATGAATACTCTCGGTTATCACATCACGGAGTTAGGGATTCGTAAACCGGCACATACAGTGATGCAAGGAATCGTCATGGGTGAGCTTGTCGGCATGTATGCCAAAGAGCAAGATCTGGACGTCACGACAGATCAACCGTTTATGTCGCAAGGAATGTTTCGCACGTTATCTCTCCTGATTCAGACGACGCATTACATGATGTCCAATAAATCGGGTTGCATTCTGATCGACGACATCGGCGAAGGACTCGACTTCGAGCGATCGTGCATTCTCATCGATCTGCTTCGCGAAAAGGCCAAGCGATCCTCCTTCCAACTCATAATGTCAACGAACAACCGATTCGTCATGAATCGCGTGCCACTCGAAGAATGGTGTGTTCTGGAGCGAACCAAAGGCCATGTGCGAGTCCGAAACTATGCGAACTCCGCCGCCGCCTTTGAAGAGTTTAAAATCACCGGTTTGAGTAACTTCGACCTTTTCGCTACGAACTTTCTCGAAGGGAAATAGTCGTATGAAACGGATGGCCATTTTCGTCGAGGGACAGACCGAACAGATGTTTGCTGAAGGACTAATCCGTCGAGTGGCGGGCGAAAGAAATATCCAAATCGACGCCGTGAAGGCACACGGCGGGAAACTCAATCCCAGACAATTCTTGGAGATTTCGACGAAGAGTGAGTCAGACGCCAGCAAAAAATACTATGTGATCATTTATGATTCCAACAACGACGGCCGAGTCCTTTCCGACATCATCGAGAAATATGACGAACTGGTAGTAAATGGTTACAGTGTTCATCGCTGAATACAACCACTTTCAGGAAATGCATCCGTCACTCACCCACGCCTTCGTCACCGCCAG
>JANXNT010000304.1 GCA_025353985.1 Limnoglobus sp. | reverse complement strand
TGATCGCACAGGCGACCGAAAGCGAAGAGGCACCGCAGATCAACCAACTTGCGATATTAATCCTTGGGGCAGGGGGCGTGGGGCGGGCGATCGCACACGCCATGCACCGCGAAGGTGCGAACCTCACAATCGTCGCCCGCTCCGACGAAAAAGCGAGCAAACTCGCCGAGGAAGTTCACTGTAAGTTCCTCGACTGGCACGGGCGGCACAACGTCTACTACGATGTTGTCATCAACTGCACGCCGGTGGGAATGCACCCGAAAATCGACGAGTCGCCGTTCCACCGCAGCGCGATGCATTCGGGCAAAATCGTCTTCGACACGGTCTACACCCCGGAAACGACGCTCTTACTCCGCGAAGCGAAGGGCAGCGGTTGCCAGATTATCACCGGCGTCGATATGTTCGTCCGCCAAGCCGCGCGGCAGTTCGAGCTATTCACGGACAAGATCCCCGACGTGGCCAAGATGCGTGAGATCATGCGCAAAGCCTTATCGCCCATTACGAAGCAACTCGAAGAAGAAGCCACTCAAGCCGGCGAAGCGTGACGGAAACGTTTCGAATCAGCCCCGCACACACTGGAAGTCGCCGTGGAACCGAACGCTCTCGTCCCATCGTTGCTCGCACACTCGAACTACTTGCTATCGCTCTGGGTGGTGCATTTGCTCGCGTCGTTCGCGCTCATCCTGATACTCGCGGCGCGGCCATCACTTCGGGCGGATGCCCTGGCGATGCGGTTCGTGCTACTGGCGTACATCGGATTCGCGATCACGCACCTAATGTGTATGCAGTGGGTGCTGAAACAATGGGGCGTGCTTGCTGAGTTGTTGCACGATCGTCTTTCGCCCGATCAATTGCTGAAAATGACTGGCTCCGGTCTCACCGAATCGCCTGATTTCATCTGGGTCGTGCCATTCCACCTTCTCGCCGATGCGTTCGTGATTACCGCGATCGTAAAGCTACGCGTCAAGCCAGTCCAGTAAGACGACGCGGGCAAACCGTGTCGCAATTGATCGCGAGTTGTTCTTAATGAACGGGAGTCGTCATGTATCGTGTGCCAATTTTTCTTGCATTTATGGTCATCGGGCAAGCCGAAGCGGCGGAGCCGGTTTCGGAACGGGATGTCGTATTTGCCAGCCCGGACAAAACCGACTTGCAACTGGATTTCGTTCGACCGGCAGGCGATGGCCCGTTTCCGCTCATCGTGTTCGTTCACGGTGGCGGGTGGCAGATCGGTTCGCGGGCAGAGTATCGCGAAGCGCAGACCGGGTTCGCCAAATTCGGTTTCGCGAGTGCAACGGTACAATACCGATTCGCACCGAAGCACCGTTTCCCTGCGCAACTCGACGATGTCACCGCCGCGATTCGCTTTATGGCTGACGCCAAGAAGCGGTTTCGCATCGACCCGGAACGCATCGGTTTAATGGGCGGTTCGGCTGGTGGGCATCTCTCGCTGTTGGCCGGTTTTACAGACATTCCAGGCTGCAAGATTCTGGCGGTGGTCAATGTGGCGGGGCCAACCGATCTGCGGACATTCCAGTCGGATGCCAGCGGGGATGCGGCACTGAAAGGTGCGCTCAAACGCGATTCGGCAGGGCTGCTCGAAGACTTGCTCGGCTCCAAGGACCGCGAGGCCAAAGTGTACGCAACTGCTTCGCCTGTTGTGCAAATCCGCAAAGGTGGCCCCGCGATTCTCAGCCTCCACGGCACCGCCGATAACCTCGTGCCGCTTTCGCAAGCCGAGTCGTTCCACGTGGCGTTGAAGAAGGCGGGCATCACGCAACGCCTGAAAACCGTGAAAGGCGGCGGCCACGACTTCGCCGCTTGGCCGGAAAAGGAACGCACCGCAGCACTACTCGACGTGTTTGCGTTTTTCAAAGAACATCTGAAAGCCGATTAGTCGCATTTCGCGCCAGTGCGCGGCGCAAGCGTGCCTCGGCCGCAGGGGGAAGTGTGCCGTCCGCTTGTCGGCGCAATTGCCAGTACGCGATTGCGGCGATGGTGCCGGTACGGTCGAGCATCGCGACGAGGTCTGCGGTAACGGTCGGCGTGCCACCGGCTTCGTGATAGGCTTTTATCCCGACTTGCATCGCGTTCGCATCGTCGCCGACCGTGTCGCCGAGATACCGTGCGAGATCGACCGACGGGTGATCGATCTTCATGGCCGTAAAGTCGATGAACCCGCTGACTATGGTGCGAAACGGCTGGAACAAAACATGTTCGCCGTGGACATCGCAGAGACACGGGTGAACGTCGATGGGTTGGCCTTTGTACAGCAACAGCGTGCGTTCCGCCCAGTCGATTGCAGGCCGCACGCCCTCGGTGTCGTGTACTTTGCCGTTCGTTCGCCATTCGCGGAGGATGCGCAACCGGCGTGCCACGGCAGGGAACGGCGCGACGGCAGAACCGAATCCTCGCCAGACGGCGTGCAGTTTCGCCAGCGCCTGGCAGGCGTTAATTTGCCGCAATTCCGAGGCGTCGCGGTTTGGTTCGCCCGGCAGCCACGTGGTCATTTCGCAGTAATACGCGGGCAGTTCGACGAGCGTGACACCCGAACGTGCCGAGATCAATTCGGGAACGAGGTGCGTCGGCTGTGCGGCGAGGATCGCACGATGCACCGCTTCGAGGTGTGCCCGGTTCGCCGTCGATTTTGGCAAGAACTTCAGTGCGAACCGCGGCGACGAATCGACGCCCGCAAACACCATCGCGCCGCTCAGGCCACCCGAAACGCGGTTCCATTTCAGCGTGGCAAACGACGGTGCATAATGTGCGAGCGCCGTCGGGATCAACCCAGCGTCCACGGTTTGCGGTAAGGCTTCAGGAGCATTTTCGCTGCCGCTTCGTCGCCTGCGATTTGCTCGGTAACGGGATCCCAGACGATCGGGCGACCGGTTCGGACGGCGATGTTCCCGAGGTGGCAAACGGTGGCCGAACGGTGGCCGATTTCCACGTCGGCAACGGGCAGTTTGCGGCTCTTAATGCACTCCAGCCAGTTCGTGTGGTGGTTGTTGCTAACCGCAAGTTTCACGTCACCGGCGGACAGTTTCGCGGGGTCGACCTTCTCGCCGCCGATCTTCACTTCCAGCTTGCCGCGCTTCACGTAAATAATGCCCTTTTCGCCTTCGAACGTCGTTCCGTCCGGGTGACCGGCGTTACCGAGCGTACACGACATCGGGATGCCGTTCGCGTAGGTGTACATGATCTTCGCCGTCTCGGGAGTTTCGAACCATTTGTCTTTGTGGAAGGTCGCCGTGCCTTCGATTTTCGTCGGGCCGCTGTCGTCCATCCCGAGGCCCCATTGGGCGATGTCGAGGTGGTGTGCGCCGA
>JANXNT010000302.1 GCA_025353985.1 Limnoglobus sp. | reverse complement strand
ACCAAGACCGAGCAGGCCGATCTTCTGCAAGCGATGTTCGGCCGCAACGGCGAGTGCCCCGTGGCAATCGTCGCCGCCGCATCGCCTGCCGACTGCTTCGACATCGCCTATGAAGCCGTGCGAATCGCAACGCGGTTCATGTGCCCCGTGTTCATCTTGTCCGATGGTTACATCGCCAACGGTGCCGAACCGTGGAAACTCCCCGATCTGTCGAAGCTCAAAAAGATCGACATCGTTCACCCGACGAAGCACAACAGCGAAGGTTGGACCGGCGCAGGCCACGAGAACGGCGCGGACGAGGCATCGAAGTTCCTGCCGTATCGACGCGATGAGCTGCTGTCGCGACCATGGGCGATTCCCGGCACGCCCGGTCTCGAGCACCGCATCGGCGGCATCGAGAAACAAGACGTGACGGGGAACGTGAACTACGAACCGTTGAACCACGAGCATATGGTTCACACCCGTTGGAAGAAGATCGAGAACATCGCGGAAACGATTCCCGAACTGGAAATCGAAGGCGATGCCGACGCCGAAGTGCTCGTCGTCGGCTGGGGCGGGACGTACGGTTCGATTACGACTGCCGTGGAACGGATCCGCAAACAGGGCAAGAAGATCGCACAGGCGCACTTTCGTTACCTGAACCCGATGCCGAAGAACACTGCCGAAGTGATGGCACGTTACAAGAAAATCCTCGTGCCTGAGTTGAACAGCGGGCAACTGTCGTGGCTGCTGCGTGCGAAGTACCTCGCACCCGCTGAGGGGCTGTGCAAGATCCAGGGCAAGCCGTTCCTGATTAGCGAAATCGAAGCCGCCATAGCCAAAATGATGGACGCCTAATTACCGAGTACCCAACAAAAACGAGTCACTACGCATAGAGGATAGTTATGTCTGCGACGTTGTCTCTCCCCACGTTGACGCCCAAAGACCTCGCATCGGATCAAGAGGTTCGTTGGTGCCCCGGTTGCGGCGATTATTCGATTCTCGCCCAGATGCGCAAAGTGCTGACGACCGTCGGCGTGCCACGCGAAAAGCTCGCATTCGTCTCGGGCATCGGCTGCTCGAGTCGCTTCCCGTACTACATGAACACCTACGGTTTCCACACGATCCACGGGCGTGCGCCGACGTTCGCGACGGGCCTCCGCCTTGCGAATCCGGAACTCCAAGTGTGGATGGTCACTGGCGACGGCGATGGGTTATCGATTGGCGGTAATCACCTCATTCACTGTCTGCGCCGCAACGTGGACATTAAGATTCTGTTGTTCAACAACGAAATCTACGGCCTCACGAAGGGCCAGTATTCGCCCGCATCGCGTCTCGGCACCAAGACGAAAACCAGCCCGCAAGGTTCGTTCGAAACGCCACTACGCCCGCTGACCACGGCACTCTCCGCCGAGGCCACGTTCGTCGCACGCACGATCGACGTCGATGTCCAGCACCTGACCGCCACGCTGCAAAAAGCGGCCGCGCACAAGGGCACCGCGTTCGTCGAGATTTACCAGAACTGCAAGATCTTCAACGATGGCGTCTTCGAATACGCCACCGATAAAAGCGTGAAGAGCGATAACTGCCTGTTCGTCGAACACGGTAAGCCGATGATCTTCGGCAAAGACAAAAACAAGGGCATCCGCCTCAACGGCCTCAAGCCCGAGATCGTCGACGTCGGCAAAGATTGCGGCATTGATGACTTGCTCATTCACGATGAGAAGTCCGAAGAACCGACGCTGGCGTACCTGCTCAGCCGCATGTATCGCCCCGAGTTCCCGGAAGTCTTCGGCGTGTTGCGGAACGTGCGAAAACCGACGTACGAAGAACTCCTCGACGGCCAGATCAACGAGCAACTCGCGAAACGCGGCAAGGGAAAGATCGAAGATCTGTTCGCCGCCGAAGATACGTGGACGGTCGAGTAACCGAGTTTCGTTTAGCCGCGACGCGCAGGCTTTGCGTAGCGGATCGCGTGGGCTGCCACCGCCGAAAACCAGTCGTGGAAAGCAGTCCCCCTCCCATGGTTCCACTATGGGCTACATGAGCGATCCCCACAGGATCGAAGAATGGGACATGGGGGCATTACATTATCATGAAGCACTTCGTTTCGCATCTCGAAGCCGCGATTGACGGCACGCGGTTGCCATTTGGCACGATCCAGAATCTGCACGAATGCCGCCCGATCTGGGTGCGTTACGATCTCGATGCCATTCGCAGCGCCGTCACGCCTGCGGACATTGCCAAACGCCCACCATCGCTCTGGCGTTACCGCGAACTGCTGCCGTTGCCGCTCGACGTCGAGCCAGTGACGCTCGGCGAAGGCATGACGCCGCTGTTGCCTTGCCCGAAACTCGGCAAGCATCTCGGGCTGAATCGGCTGCTGATAAAAGACGAATCGCAGTTGCCCACGGGGAGTTTCAAAAGCCGTGGCATGACGGCCGCGATCAGCATGGCGAAGTGGCTGGGCATCACGCGGGTGGCACTGCCGACAGCGGGAAATGCCGGTGGCGCGGCCGCAGCCTACGCCGCGCGTGCGGGCATCGAATGCTTCGTGTTCATGCCCGAAGACACGCCGATCGTCAATCAGTTCGAGCCGCACATTTACGGCGCAAAAGCCTTCCGCGTCAACGGACTCATCAACGATTGCGGCAAGATCGTCAAGGACGGCACCGCAACGATGGGCTGGTTCGATCTCTCGACGCTGAAGGAGCCGTACCGCATCGAAGGCAAGAAAACGATGGGGCTGGAACTCGCCGAACAACTCGGATGGACGCTCCCCGATGTCATCCTTTACCCGACGGGCGGCGGCACCGGACTCATCGGCATGTGGAAGGCGTTTCACGAACTGCGAACGCTCGGCTGGCTGCCAGCGAATACGAAGTTCCCGCGATTGATTTCGTGCCAAGCCGAAGGTTGTGCGCCGATCGCGCGTGCGTTCGAGAAAGGCGAACGGTTCGCCAAACTCTTCCCAAATGCCACCACCGCCGCGAGCGGCTTGCGGGTGCCTGTGGCGGTTGGCGACTTCATGATCCTCAATGCTGTGCGCGAAAGCGGTGGCATAGCTGTCGTAGGTGCTGAGGCGAGCATCGTCAAATGGATGGAACGCGCCAGTAGCGCGGAAGGAATCAGTATCTGCCCGGAAACCGCAATTTGTCTCGATTCGCTGGAGAATCTGATCCGCGACAATACGGTATCATTCGATGAAACCGTCGTCGTATTCAACACCGGTGCGGCGACGAAGTACCTCGAAGCACTTCCCGTCCAATTGCCGTTTTTGGATCGTAACCAACCGATCGACTGGGCGAAACTGTCATGAGCGTGCCAACGATTCCTGTGCGTGCGGTCGATAGCCACAAAGGCACGTACGGGCGTGTGCTCGTCATCGCGGGCAGCCGGGGCATGAGCGGGGCGGCGGTGCTCACCGGCTCAGCAGCGTTGCGATCTGGCGCGGGGTTGGTTACGGTCGCCTGCCCGGCAGCGGTGCAGGATATCGTCGCGATGGGCAACGCCTGTTACACGACGTTCGGCTTCAGCGAACTCGCATCGCTCGTCGAATTGGCAACGAAATGCGATGTTCTTGCCATCGGGCCTGGATTGGGTCTTGCCCCCGAAACGGCGACGATGGTTCGCGCGATACTCGACGCATTTCCTGCAAAGCCCATCGTGCTCGATGCCGACGGGTTGATGAATCTGCTGCCGCTGCCCGAGTCGATTCGCACCCGTGCCACACCGATCGTGATGACGCCGCACCCGGGCGAATTCGCACGTTTAACCGGGCGAACCGCAAACGAGATTTCCGCCAACCGTGAAGCACTTGCAATCGCATTTGCCGCGCAGCATCGCGTGGTGCTTCTCTTGAAAGGCCACCAGACGATCGTTACCGATGGTGTGCAGGTTACCACGAACGAAACGGGCAATCCCGGCATGGCCACTGGCGGCACGGGCGACGTTCTGACTGGCGTGATTGCGGCATTCATCGGCCAGGGTTTCTTGCCATTCGCCGCCGCCGTGCTCGGCGCACACGTCCACGGGCGTGCGGGCGATCTGGCGGCGGAAACACTCGGGATGGTTTCGCTCATCGCCAGCGATCTGCTCGATCATCTGCCAAAAGCGATCCGCGAACGGCAAAACTCGCTCTCTTAAATGAAAATCACATTGTTGTCCGATACACCGAGCCCGCGCGCTTCGCTCCGAAGACTACGCGTCGCGGCTAAACGTGGACGGAACTTACTTCGCTGCGAATAGCTTGTCGATCTCTTCTTCAGTGAGGGTGTCTTTGCCTTCTTTGGGATCGATGACGAGGGCGTTGCCGTTAGGTGTCACCCAGAGGACGTGGTTACCCAGGCGGTAGACGTCCTTCATTTGTGCCTGTTTTTCGAGGATGCGGAAGTACGCAGCGCCTTGGGCTTTGATCGCAACGATCGGCATTTTCTTCTCGAATTTATCGTCGATCCAGACGCCGCCGACTTCCACGCAGTTGCGGCCGTAAGCGGCCCGATTCGCGGTTTGCGAGAGTTGATTCTGGTTACGCAAATTCGTCGAAGCGAGCGACAAATCGACGCCGAGCGTGCCGGTCTGATTCGATGACAATCTTCCACTTTCGTAGTTTTTCTTGGCGTTGTCGTAATTATCCTGGTCGCGTTGGGCTTTCTTGAGCGACTCTGCAATCACACTTTTGCTTTCTTCGGGTTTCAACGCTCTCAGCGAATCATCGACTTGCTGCTTTTGCAACTCGCCGCGTGCCGAGGTGATTCCGTCCTTGTCGCCCTTCCCTGCCGCTTTTTGGGCCACCTGGCCAGTAGTGGGTTGCGGTGAGATGGAACTTGGTTTGACACCGCCGCCACCGAAAGCACGGTCACCTACGCCCGCGCCTTGAGGTTGAGGTGCCATGCCATTCAGGCGGAATCGATCCGGGGCGGCAACGGGCATCGGGCCATCGGGGACGACGAGGTAGCTCGTGTAGGGCGTGGCGATGCCGTACTTTTTCGCGAGTGCCACGACTTCGTCGACGAGTTCTTTCTGTTCGCCGTTCGCGCGGATTTGATCCAAAATGTAACCGACTTTGCGCCGTGCCCACAGGTGTTCGACGAACGATTTATCGTCGGTCGTGCGCGAGGGGAAATCGACTTCCTCGACGATCTCGCGAGTCTCGCTGCCGACCTGCCCCGTCAGCTTGATCGTCGCGGGGCCGCGACCGCTGAAGCGACCGATGAGTACGAGTTGGTTGCCGTGAAACAGGTCGGGAATTTGCACGGGGTAGATGCCGCTCAAGCGGACGTTCGTGCAAGACAATCGAACGTTGGTCATAACGGGATGGCTGATTTTCGAGTATAAACTGCTCATTTTCGCTTCGATGTCTTCCGCAGGTCGCACGTACGTGCTGACGGCTCGCGTCGATTCGGCGAGTTGATCGAGCATCGAGGAATTGACATCATCGCCGACGCCGAACGTAAAGATCCGCGTGCTGGTGGTGTTCTTCGCAGCGACACTTTTGATGATGCGATCCGGGTTGGTTTCATCGACCGTCGGCACGCCATCGGTGAAGAACACGATGTTGAACGAACGCCCTTCGTCTTTCGTGCGGAAACCGAGTGCGGTATTCAGCGCGGGCAAGATGGCGGTGCCACCACTTTGGCGGAGATCGTCGACCCACTTGTGCGCCTTTTCGAGTTGGTCGGGCGTCGCGGAGGACAGATCGTCGCGGTAGTTATCGACCACCGTCACCAGATAAAGCAGGATGCAAATCGCCTGACTCCAGTGAATCGCTTCCGAAGTTCGCGATTCCAGTCCCGCCCATTGAGCCATGCCACCCGAATCGAAGTTCATCCGGAACCGGTACCAGACATT
>JANXNT010000294.1 GCA_025353985.1 Limnoglobus sp. | reverse complement strand
ACATCGTAGCCGAGAATCTGGATGAACGGCATGACCATCGCATTTTTGGTCGCTTCTTCGGTTTGCACCAGATGCCGCGTCGCGACAATTCGCGATGAGAGATTGCGGAGAAGATCGATGAAATCCATGGGACGGCTCGTTACGAATTCAGCGGAATGGGTTCCAATACAAATTAGCAATTATTTATCAGAATGCAATCCATCAATAGCAATATGGACGCTTTGATGTCTCGGATACGCCGGTAGAACTGTCGCTGGGGACTCCAACGTATCGCAAGCCATTCACACTGACATTCGATTAATCGAGTCGAGATTTGTTTTTATCGAAACTGGAATTAGCCGCGATGCGGAGTCCTCGGTTTTGGTTTTTATCCCTCCGGGATAAAGACAACGTGAAACCCACTCGAGCGTAGATCGATGGAAATCGGCTGCTTGGCCATAACGGAAACCGGAACAAGAAAATCGCGAAAATTTGGGTGCCGGTTCATACGTCTGAGACTGAGAGGCGAACCCCAGGCACCCACAAGGGGTGCCACTACGAAATCACTGCCACACGCGAATCGCCTGCATTTCAAGAGAGAAATATTCGAACTGCAAGAAAGTGCGTCACCCCGATTCGGGGATTGTCTGGAAATGGGTGAAGTGTACGCGCTCCGCTACGCAAAGCCTGCGCGTCGCGGCTAACCGAGATGACCGTAATCCGCAACCAACGATCAGAAACGCCGCACGGCCCGTCGGTTGGGACGGGCCGTGCGGAGGATGGTCGGGCGGTCGGGGGATTCGCCCGCACCATCTCGCGATCTGCGGATTGGGGAATCACGCTTCTCGCTTTGCGTCGGCCAACCGGCGAATCCGCTCAGTTAAAAGTGCTACGTCGAACGGCTTTTTGAAGACTTCGTTGAACCCGTACTCGGTCAGTTTCTCGGGTGCGGCTTCGTCTTCGCCCGCCAAGCCCATGATTAGGGTTTGGCCGTACGCTTCGTTTTTGCGAAGGTTCGTCGCGATCTGCATCGATTCGCTGCGGCCAAGGCCGAGGTCGATGATGATCGTATCGGGGTGGAAACTTTGAGCCAATGTTCCCGCTTCGAAGCCGCTTTGAGCGAGTTCGTATTTGTAATCATCGACTTCCGGAAGTAGCTCTTTAATGCGGTCATTGAAGAGTTTTTCGGTACCGATGAGTAGCACCTTGTGCCATTCTTCCTCCTCGAGTTCGCCGAGTGGCATTCCGTGTTCTTTGAGGAACCGGATGAGTTGCTCGCGGGGGATGCGGCGATCCTGGCTACCGGGAATCCGATAGCCTTTGAGCCGACCGCTGTCGAACCATTTGGAGACAGTGCGGGGGGCAACCTTACAGATCTTCGCGACCTGACCGGTGGTAAATACCTTTTTCATATGGGGCACTCCATTTCATCGCACTCGGTGAGCACCACCCGATCACACAATATGTGTGGGGGGACGGTGGCGGACCCGAGGGGCAGGACGACGGTGCGGCGGCTGGCCGGTCGCCCGGCGGGGCATCCATGCAAATCTCAGCGGTGTGGTCGGTCGCATCGAGCGGCCAAACCGAGTCGGCTGGGCTGAAGTTCGACCGGTTTACCGGAACGCAACCCCAACATCGCTTTAATCGGCCGAATCACACTGCTAAGATTAACTCTGGTTTGCGAACTTCCTAAGTTTGGCGGGTTTAGCGAACCCAGCAGAACCTGCGCCCCTAGGGCATCTGGTCTGCCCGTCGTGCCGACACAATCTGACACGACCTCGACCAACCGCATGACTAGTACCATCAATCGTCACCGCACGGCGTGTCCCGTGGGTAAATGCGCAGACTCCGGAGAATTCCGCACATCAGTCCTGTTGCGAATACCGGTTCGTCCGGTTGTGACGCGCAACCGTCGCATTCTACGCGCGGCCAGGCACGGAAATGACTTCAAGTGGAGTAGGAATTTGTCGTTACGCGATCGGTGCGTGTAGCTTTTTCCAGAAGATCAATTTGTCGTCGCCATCGGAATAAAAGTCGGGAATCTGGGCGGCAACGGTGTAGCCGTGCTTGCGGTAGAACTCGCACGTCGGCAGATAATGCGGCAACGAACTCGTTTCGATCAACAACAACCGGCCGTTCTGCGCACGCACTTCGTGCTCCGCCCAATCGAGTAAGCGTTTGCCGTGCCCCTGGCCTTGGCTCGCTTTCGCAACCGCGATCCACCAGACTTCGTACGTGCGATCCGTCATGGCCGACGGCGCGAAATAAACGAAGCCGACTGGCTCGCTGGCGAGTTCGAGCGTGAAGCAAGCGTGGCCATACTCGCGGTTCGACGCATGGTAGTCGTCGAGTACCTCCGAAAGCGCGACGATCTCGTGCGACTGAAACACACCGGTTTCGGTGGCCAGTGCAATAATCGCAAGCGAGTCGGTCGATTCCGTCGGTCGCAACATGCGCGGGCCTCACGTTATAATCACGAACAAACATCAGAGTAACGGTCGAAATCCGTTCGCGGAATCGAACATCGCCCAAAGTGGCATCGGCAGAGGTCGAACCCGCCTGCGAAATCCGCGAACATAGTAAAGTGTGCGAAAATGCGCCCGTTTCGAAGTTGTGCTTCCTCCTATGTAGGGGCACCCCTTGTGGGTGCCGGTTCCTATACCAGAGACTGGCAGATTCATCCCAGGCACCCACAAGGGGTGCCACTACGAAATCACTAGAAGACGCGGATTGCCTGCATTTCCACGGGAAAATGTTCGAACTGGAAGTTCGCGCAACTTCAAAATGCGATAGTGACGACTGATCCGATCAGGCTTACGCCACACCGCTCGCCTTTCGTGCTTCGCACGACAGGAAGTATCATCCACTGGATTTCATTTCATGTCGAAAAATATTTGACTTCTGCCGACCGCTCGATGTAATCAATATGATCGTTGCAAAGTAACCGATTTGGCGACGCAAGCTCACGCTTTGTTATCCAGTCGTATTATTAAGCTCGATCATCAGCCCGCTCGCTCTGCTGAAGCGGAACTGAAACTGAGTTCAGCAGACGAGAATACACTATGCGTGTCATTCGTCTTGGTGTCATCGCATTCGCATATTTACTTTTGGCGTCGAGCGGATCCAATGCCAACGCGGGGTTTGTCAGTAATCTCGAGTTCAATGTGGATGGTGTCCTGCCGTCGACAAACCCGGGCATACCGTTTTTCAACAACACGGGATCGCCCGAATCGACGCTGTACTCGGTCAGCGGTGGCCTGCTTCAACAGCGGACGTTTGCGGTCAACGGGAATGCCAGTTACATTTTCCCCAACTTAACGTCGACGGGTGGCCCTTTTACCCCGACTGAAGACCTGGTTCTGGAATCGCGGATTCGCGTTTCTCAAATCAGCGGACTTGGGGCCTACTTTGAAGCGTACGACGGAGCATACCAACTCTCGGTATTACTCACGAGCAGTGGAGTTTTACTCCCGACATTGAGCGGAGATGTGGTAATCCCGGT
>JANXNT010000291.1 GCA_025353985.1 Limnoglobus sp. | reverse complement strand
AGGATAACAGGATACCGCAAAAACGCCCGAAACGGATAAGCGATTTGCGATCAAAAAGTGGCATTTTGAGACGAAAAAAACACGAAAAACACGGTTTTAGAACTTCCGCAATTCGGACTTACGTCGATTAGGACTCCTTATAATCAGCATGTTGTCCGCACGTAGATTAGGATTCTGACCGATATGCTCATCCTCGAAGGCCCGAAGTCTGCGATTTATAGCCTCGCGTTTAAGCCTGATGGCGAACGATTCGCGGTTGGCACGAAGGACGGTCTCGTCGAAGAGTGGACGATGGAAGGCTGCCTCGGTCCGATCCTCAACACGGCCAAACTCAGCGGCGATACCCTGCCGCCCATTCACGCGATCCGCTACGATTCGACCGGCAAGAAGCTCGCTATCGGTGGCGCACTCGGTTGGTTCGGCGCAGTCACCAGCAACGAGAATTTCCCGCGTAAATTCGTCAGTTTCGATGTCACGATCGATCGTCCCGTCACGAGTATCGAGTTCCTTTCGGATACGCTCGTTTGCGTCGGCCACGGCAGCCGAACGAGCGATGCGGGCGGTTCGTTCGAGCTATGGGACTGGAAAGACGAACTGAACATGCGCCCGCCGCCGTTCCGCGAAGCGCTCGGCGTCCGTGCCATCGCCACGCACCCGAACACGCAAACCGTGGCGTGGTCGACGGGCTATAAGAAGATCACAATTTGGAACGTAACGAAGCCGTATCAGTTGCACATTCCGCTAACGCACACTAGCCCGAGCATTCGCTTTCACCCCGATGGCACTACACTTGTTGCGGCGATCGAGTGGGGTTTCGGCGCGTTCGATGTCGTCAAACGGCAACCGCGATACTTGATGACGGGGCACAAAGGCCGCGTGACATCGATCGCGTACAGCCCCGACGGTAAGACGATCGCCACGGGGAGTTGGGACCAAACCGTGCGGCTTTGGGATGCGGCGACCGGCAAGGAAAACGCCCGTTACGATTTTGGAATTGGCCGCATTTACTGCCTGACTTATGCACCCGATGGCCTGCGAATTGCAGCCGCCGGCGAGAAGGGCACCATCGCCATCTGGGACGCCGAGTAACCATGAGCAACCGACCGATCTACCTCGATTACAACGCCACCACGCCGATCGATCCCGCCGTGGTCGATGCGATGTTGCCGTACTTTCACGCCGAGTTCGGCAACCCGTCAAGCACGCACGCTTACGGCAAAACCGCCCACGTCGCCATCGAAATCGCACGAGCGCAAGTTGCGAATTTGATCGGTGCCGCACCGGAGGAAATCGTCTTCACCGGTGGCGGTTCGGAGGCGAGCAATTACGCGATTAAGGGCGTATGCCTGTCGCGGCCGCGCGGCCTGTTTGCGAAGTGGTTCGGCTCCGGTGGCACGCACATTATTACCAGTGCCGTCGAACATCCGGCAACATCGGTACCGATCGAATTCTTGCGGAAACTCGGTGCGACGGTCACCGTGTTGCCGGTCGATTCGACGTGCCGCGTCGATCCGGATGCCCTGCGAGCCCAGGCCGCGGAGGACGCCTCCCTGCTGCAGCAGCTCCGGCTCGGCGCGGCGCCGGCTCCCCGGGCATCCGGAACCTACACCCTGCACACCGACACGGCCCCGGTCATTGCCGAGAGCATCCGCG
>JANXNT010000285.1 GCA_025353985.1 Limnoglobus sp. | reverse complement strand
CTCGTACACCGTGGGCAGGTTTCGTGCAGTTCGGTCGTGATTTCGCGGGAGCAATCGGGGCAGATCGAATGGTCGGCACCCGTGCCGTCGTAGTCTCGTTCGCAAACGAAACAAAACGGCGGGTAAATCCAGCAGCCCGCTTGCCGGGCTAATTCGCGAAGGGTATGCAGCACGCGAACGTTCCGACGGGCTATGCGGTTTTGCGGTCGGCGGTCGCTTCATGCATTCCGCAACAGACCGGCAACGTGAGAACGAATCGCGTCGGCCCGGTTGCGGTTCGTTCGTAGCGGACATCGCCACCGTGGATTGTCGCATAACGCCACGCGGTGGGAAGGCCGAATCCGCGACCGCGACCTGCCGACCGCCCCGAGTAAAAGGGATCGAACAAGTGCGGGATCGCCACGTCGGTCGGGCCGGGGCCATCGTCTTCAATCGCGATGGCCACCGTCTGGTTCGTTTGCGCCACGCTCACTGTCACATGGCCGCCACTCGGCGACGCTTCGATGGCATTCTGCACGAGGTGCCCAATCGCCTTGCGAATCTGCGTGAAATCGACGTTGACGCGAACATCGAGCGGAGCGGCGACCGCGAGCATCACGCCTTTCAGCGTGGCCGTGTTCTGAAAATCTTCGATGGTCTTGGCGACAATTGCGGCCAGCGTTGTCGGTTGGCGGTTCGGCAACGGCGGTCGGGCGAACTGGTTCAACTCTTGCAAAATCCCCGCGACGCGCTTCGTTTGCCGAATGATCGCGTCGAGCGATTTCTTCCGTGCGGGGTCGTCTTCCCGGCTCGCGAGAAGTTGCGCATTCCCGGAGATCACCGCGAGCGGGTTGTTGATTTCGTGCCCTGCCCCCGCAGCGAGTTCGGCCAGCCCCGCGAGTTTCGCATCACGCACGGCACATTCGAAATCCGCACGCGAATCGAACGCGAGTTTGTGCAAACGGTCATTCTCGGCTTCGAGCGCCGCCATCGCGGCTACACCGTTCGCGCGGCGTGCTCGTGCCACCGCGCGTAACAATTTCGGTAACAGCGAATTCGCATCATTCCCGTAGGGGTACCCCTTGTGGGTACCTTGCAGCGGGTTCGACGGGGCCGATCCCGAGGCACCCACAAGGGGTGCCCCTACGTTCAGAAGCCCGTAACAATCGGTGGCTTGCACCGCTTCGCGCACCACCGCGAACAACCCCGGTTCGGCACCGAGCGATTCGGCGACATCGGCTTCGTGGTGCAAGTTGCCGATCACCCCTGCCACCCACGTCGGCAAGCGCCAACGTACCGCGAGCCGACGTACGATCTGATCGTGCGACAGGCCCCAGACTTCCGACTGCGTGCGAAACGGATCGTGCGAAAATTCGGCGTGATTCCGGCAAGCATCTATCGCGTGCGGAGAACTAGCAGCAACGGCGAGCCAGCCGAGCGGCGCGAGCGAACCGGCGACGAATGCCGCCAGTGGCGGGCAACGCCGTGTATCCGCGGCGATCTTTGCGGCCAACTTGCCGATACTCGTTGCGTATTCGAGGAGAGTTTGCGAAGTCGATTGCGGCGGTTTATCGAGAAAGAACGCAGCGGCTTCGGGGAGTATCGGCTGAAGCAGACAATCGCGATTGACCGATTGCGGCGTCAGGCCGGGACGAACGTAGCGAAGTGCGAGAAGCAGTAGCCCCGGATCGGCAAACAAAGCGTGCGCGTTCGGGTGCTCGTCGGCCAGCGCGACCAGCGACGACATCGCCGGGCAGAGCCACGGCAATTCCATCGCAAGTCGAGACGCCGACGCTTCACCCACCGTACGCACTCCTGGCCTGAGTTCTACCCTGCGATGCGAACGATCTCGCATCGCCATCGTTAACGTTTCAGACGGCCGATGCCGGTTCCATTTCCAATTGTGCACACATCCGCTCGATGAGCATATCGACATCGAATGGCTTGTGAACGAAGTCGTCGGCACCCGCGAGCTTCAGCTCCTGAATCTTGCTGTCTTCGACTTCGCCGCTGATGCAGATGATGCGCACTTCTTCGAGGTTCTTATCCGCACGCACCCGCATACAGACTTCCTTACCGTTGATGTCCGGCAAGTTGACGTCGAGCACGATGAGGTCCGGACGATAGTCCTTGACCATCATGCCGGCGTTGAAGCCGTTGGCAGCGACGCGGACATCGAAGCGGCCATCGTCGTCGAGGGCCTTGCTAATCATCTCGACGATATCCGGTTCGTCGTCGACCACCAGGATCTTCCGCTTGCCACTTTCCAGGGCATCGGTCGGGATCTGGTTATCGCGCATGAACTTGTACAGCGCCTCGCGGGGGATCCGCCGGAATTTTGATCCCGGAACGCGGAAGCCTTTAAGTTGTCCGTTGTCGAAGCAACGGATGATGGTTTGTTGGCTGACCTTGCAGATCTTGGCCGCCTCGCCCGTCGTAAATACTGTCTTCATGTGCCGATCCACCCATGCCGGCTCCGGCCGGCTTTCATGAAGCAGATCCCTCTCCACGCTCAACGTGAACGCGATGCAGGATCGGAAACATCCTTGTCCGATACAACCATGTCTCTGGTAAAACGCAGCAATCACGGAATTGCCGCACTTCACGCAAGAAGGGGGATTTCAGTCAAAGGGAACTGTGCCCGGAGTTTGAATAAAGCAGACAAGCTAGGGAAGCCCGTCGTTCAAACTACGCTCGAAGTATAACCGGCAATCCTTGCCTGTCAACGCGATACGACCCTATCGATTCGACTGAACTCGTTTGCCAACAAGGTCTTGATTCGCAAAATCAGAAAGGCTTGCCGAAACTATCGAAGTCCGGCCACCGTCATTCCTTGACTGCACTACCCTCCTTGCCCAGACACACTACACTTCGGTACCGATAAGCTTTCGTCTCGCCCATTTACCGAACTTGACCCATATTGCCAAGTTTCACACAGTTTGGGAAGCCCGAAATCTTGCGGCTCTCATTTACAGGTTCGGCAGAACCCCGGTAACCCGGCTCCTGCCCCGTCGGACGAGTCAGCGTATAACGGGTCAATCCAAATAAAACAACAGCACTGCCAAGTCTGCCGGGGTGATGCCACTCACCCGGCTTGCTTGGCCGATGTTCATGGGGCGGATCCGGTTGAGTTTCTCTTTGGCTTCATTCCGAAGTTGCGAAATCCCGGCAAAGTCGAAGTTATCCGGAATTCGCTTGTTTTCCAGCTTCTTGAACCGCGCCACCTCCGACGTTTGCCGGTCGATGTACCCGGAATACTTCGCTTCGAGCACGACTTGCTCGACGACATCGGGCCGGTCGTTCCACTCGGCCAGCGCGGGGCAACGCACGCAGAGATCCGCCCAAAGTACCTCGGTTCTCCGAAGCCACGTGGCAAGATTATCCCCCTCAGACTTGTTCGCCTTCAGTGCGTTCTGCAATTCGCCAATCCCGCGTTCCTTTGCTTGTAGCCGGTCCCATGCGGCATCGTCGACGCTACCGATCTGGTGGCCGATTGGCGTGAGGCGGCGATCCGCGTTGTCGTGGCGTAACACGAGGCGATATTCCGCCCGCGATGTGAACATGCGGTACGGCTCGTCGACGCCTTTCGTGACGAGGTCGTCGATCAGCACGCCGATGTACGCCTGGCTGCGGTCGAGAATCAGCGGCGGTTCGCCCTTAATCTTGAGTGCCGCATTCAACCCGGCCATCAGCCCTTGTGCCCCGGCTTCCTCGTAACCCGTGGTGCCGTTGATCTGTCCCGCGAAGTACAACCCCGCGATCGGCTTCGTTTCCAGGGTCGGGTGAAGTTGCGTCGGCGGGGCGTAATCGTACTCGACCGCGTAGCCCCAGCGCATCACCTCGGCGTTCTCCAGTCCAGGTATCCGCTTGAGCATTTCGGCTTGCACGTCTTTCGGCAAACTCGTGCTGATGCCGTTGCAATAGTATTCGCGCGTGTGCAACCCTTCCGGTTCGAGGAAAATCTGATGGCTATCCTTCTCGGCGAACCGCACGACTTTGTCTTCGATTGACGGGCAGTAGCGCGGGCCACGACCGTGGATCTGCCCCGAGTACATCGGTGCGCGGTCGAGGTTCGCGCGGATGAGTGCGTGAACTTTCTCGTTCGTGTGCGTGAGGTGGCAAACGACTTGCGGGACTTCGATACGCTCCGTCGAATAACTGAACGGCCGCGGCGTCGTGTCGCCGGCGGAGACTTCGAGCTTCGAGAAATCGATCGTTCGCCCGTTCAACCGGCACGGCGTCCCCGTCTTGAACCGCGCGAGTTCGAAACCGGCGGATGCCAAACTATCGCTCATCGCCTCGGCGGAGTTATCGCCCGCCCGCCCGCCGCGCGTCTTCGCTTCCCCCGTATGCATGAGCGCCTTGAGGAACGTACCCGTCGTCAGGATCACCGCCTTTGCGAGATAGCGTGTATCGCCCCGCGCCAGTACACCGACCGCACATTGATTTTCGATCAGCAAGCCTTCGATGAGTTCCTGACGCAGCGTAAGGTTCGGTTGATCTTCCACCCAGCGTTTCATCGTAAATTGGTACAGTTTCTTATCGCATTGCGCCCGCGGCGAGTGCATCGCCGGCCCCTTCGACGCATTCAGCATTTTGAACATGATGCCGCTCGCGTCGGTGCATTTGCCCATAACGCCACCGAGCGCATCGATTTCGCGCACGATCTGCCCCTTCGCGACGCCACCGATCGCCGGATTGCAACTCATCTGCCCCACCGCATCGGCATTCATCGTCAGCAAGCACGTTTTCAAACCGAGCCGCGCCGCCGCCATCGCCGCTTCGGTCCCCGCATGGCCCGCACCAATGACTACAACATCGAACGAATACGTGAGCGCGTTCACAGCAAACCTCGGTAAGTACGTGCAAGAAGTGATTGTAGCAATCTTCGTTTTCGTTTAGCCGCGCCGCGCAGGCTTTGCGTAGCGAAGCGCGGGGCGTTAACCCATGAATGACGTCATCAATGCCACGTACGTTCGCGCGACAAGACAAGATGGGAAAAGTACGTCTCGGTTAAACAGATCTGATCTCAACTTAAGCCGGATAGCAAATGATTGGCCATGAACTCCGGGAATGTAGCCGTTAGCTGCCGCACACTCGGCGGGCTGGATTCATGAGCGTAATAAATAACCGGGTATTCTCCTTCGACCAACCCGCGTGACACATCGAACAGCACCTGATCGCCATCGGCCTCCATGAAGAACTCGGCGAAACAGAGCATTCCCTGTGATGGCGGGGGCCACGAGACGCCCTTGTGCAGAATGGAACGCTGTTGTTGCGGTGTGAGCGCGTCGAACGGCTCGAAATCGTGAAGAAACGGGTGCCCGAACTGCACTCCGCTACCTAGCCAAAACTCCCGACTGCATCGCAAAAGCGCCTTGTACGACTCGGGTAGTAACAGCCCGAGCGACTGTTCCAAATCGCGAAGGTTGTCGTCAGTCGCCGGAGTCTGAACGTTGTCCAGACCGAACGTGGACCCGTCTCCCAACTTTGCAGCGAAGTCGGGAAAGGCAATCTGCAACCGTTTTAGAAACTCGTTTTTCATGTCGTTCTCCGCCGCCAATAGTCGTGATTGTTTACTACAAACTTGTTCACGGATGGATGATCTCAGCTGACCCGACCGACAAAACCCGATCTTTGGCCCACAACACACCGACGCCGTGCTCGTTCTCATCCAGAAGCGACTCGAATTCGAAGCCGATGTGGGTGACGCCGGTCCGGGTTTGCCACACCCGAATGCCACGGAGTGGACCGTAGTATCCCCCGCTGCCTTTGATCGAATCGGCCGTCTCCTCATCGGCACCCATCTCATCCACCCAGTATGCCTTGGTATTTGCGGCCAAAGCCTGATCCACCTGCTCGCGAATCGTCCCTGATCGCTCCATCAGTTGCTCGATCGCCTGGAATTGCTCGGTTGTCGGCTCGGAACGGTCATTTGTTTCGAACCGGATTTCGGCCTCTCCCAACTCGGGCCAGCCGGGAGTCCGGTTCTTGCACTTCCATATGTCATTGATGCGTTGGAGTTCCATACGTCCCCTATGTCGCAGAATTTTTATTCGACTGGATCGACATTCGAGCGAAGCGCGGGCATTGATGCGTCGAATGCTAACACGGATTGTTCAGAAATTCGACTGGATTCGAATCCGGGTCACCGTTTGCCAATATGCACCTCCAAGTTTCCATTTGACTGCCTAACAGAATTTGTTACGATTCACTTCCACAAAACATCGAGGTGAACATGAAGTCTATTGGTAAAGCGCTGGCAGTGCTGGCGGTCGCGATGATCGGGTCGGTGCAGGCGGATACGCCGCGCTTCCCGGCACTCGACAACAAAGAGGCGTGGCAACGCTTGCCACGGGAGACGCCGCAATTACCGGTGTGGGCGCGAACGCTGGCGGTGTCGCAGCCGAAGACGACGGGCGGCGTGCTGGCCCTGGATTACTTGCACCGCGATAAGAACCCGCTCGGTGCGGAACTTGCCGCGAAGGTGCGATGGTCGATCGCGGATGCACTGAAAATCCCTTACGCCAAAGCCTATGCGCGTGCAGACCTGAAGCGGGTGGGTGTGTCTGAAGCGGATATCCTCGACTTCATCAATGGCGATGTCACTCCTGGCGAGCAACTCATTTTGAAAGTGTCGCGCAAACTGACGACCGCCGGTTACAGCGTCACCGACCCTGAAATGGCGGCCGTCGTCAATCGCTTGGGGCCAGAGAAAGCCGTTGCGCTCGTTCACACGGTGGCGTTCGCGAACTTCCACTTCCGCATCGTTCATGCACTCGGTGCTACTGTCGAGAAAGATGGCCCGTATCCGCCCGTCGATTTCAAATACGATGTCGCGCAACCGGCACTGATCGACGCACCCGCTCGCCCCGCGTGGGACACCGTGAAAAGCCTGACGCCGAAGAAGTCGTACGGTGCGCCCGACGACTGGAAGGAGGTCGGCGTCGAGGAACTCGACAAATCGCTGGCCACGCAACAGGCGCGGAAGTCGCGGATACCGATGCCCGATAAGAGCCGGTTCGAGAAGATGCCACCAGACATGAAAAAGCAGACGGACACCATCGTCTGGATGACGGTCAGTGCCGGTTACCAACCCGAAATGACGATGGCGTGGTTCGCCGCATTCCGCGCGTATCAGTTGGAAGGCAAGACGAATCCCGTGTTCAGTAGCTCGCTGTTTTGGGTAGTCACGCGGACGAACGACTGCTTCTACTGAATGGGTCATGGAAACATGATGCTCGCGGTCGCGGGCCTGAAAGACGATGAAGTGAAGCAACGCACGAAGAAGCTGGCACTCGGCGACTGGGACGAATTCGCCGACGCCGAACGGCAAGCGTTCGCGTTTGCAGCAAAACTCTCGAAAGCAACCGCCACAGTGACGGCCGACGATGTCGCCGCGCTCTCAGAGACGTTCGGCCCACACCGGGCCATCGATCTGATCTGGTATTCGTCGTGGGTGAACTACATGACCCGCGTGGCCGACGGCTTCCAGTTGCCGCTCGAACGCGAAAACGTGTTCGCCGCGCCACCAATGCCAAAAGACGGCAAGAAGTAGCGTTCGGGCAAGCGTCGCGTCATGCGAAGGTATGGACACAACTCCCTCGCTAGCGCTTTTTGAAGTTGCGATGTTTAGCCGCGCCGCGTAGGCTTTGCGTAGCGAAGCGCGGGGCAGAAACTCTCGTAACCAACGTGCATAAACCGAAATTACCGAGCCGATTCCCCGCA
>JANXNT010000277.1 GCA_025353985.1 Limnoglobus sp. | reverse complement strand
GGATAACAGGCTTATCTCCTCTGAGCGTTCATAGCGGCGAGGAGGTTTGGCACCTCGATGTCGGCTCATCACATCCTGGGGGTGGAGAAGCTCCCAAGGGTTCGGCTGTTCGCCGATGAAAGTGGTACGTGAGCTGGGTTTAGACCGTCGTGAGACAGGTCGGTCCCTATCTGCTGTGGGCGTAGGAAACTTGAAGGGCTTTCTCCCTAGTACGAGAGGACTGGGAGGGACGCATCTCTGGTGTGCCAGTTGTGACGCTAGTCGCATCGCTGGGTAGCCACATGCGGAATGGATAAACGCTGAAAGCATATAAGCGTGAAACTTCCCCTAAGATAAGGTTTCCTTTCAAGAAGACTCCTTGTAGACTACGAGGTCGATAGGCCGGATGTATAAGTGCAGCAATGCACTCAGCTAACCGGTACTAACAGTCGAACGTTTGGCCACATTGTTCGCTTTCTCACTCTGTTTCTTAATATCGCGATTTCGTGCCCCCCAAGTTGACATGATATACATGAAGCTTGCCGGTGATTATACCCAAATGGTCACACCCGTTCCCATTCCGAACACGGCCGTTAAGCATTTGGGGCCGATGGTAGTCCGTCTAGGGCGAGAGTAGGTCATTGCCGGCTTTATATAAGAAACCCACCCGACATATCGGGTGGGTTTCTTCGTTTCTATCAACCTGCCAACCATTTCTCAAATCTATCCTTCGCTACAAAACACACTACACAGTCTCGTATAGCTTCACATACTCGCATAATACTGCTTCACGTACATCAACTGCACGAAACGCTAACGCTTTCTGCAATTGGACATATTCCTCGCAACCTTCGCGCGTCTCGATCCGGATCGGCTCGTAGCCGAGTTCCCGTAAGTCGTACGGGCTGGCTCGCATGTCGATCTCGCGAGCATCCTTCGCTAACTCGAATGCCGACGCAACAACATCGCTCGCGCAGTACGGTGCGATTTTGAAGCTGAATTTGTATAAGTCCATATTCGCGTGGATGCACCCCGGCTGATCGTGATCCGTCGTCGTTTGCCGAGTCAATGCGATCCGGTTCCGTGGCACGGCAGCCGGCGTAAAAAATCGGTAGGCATCGTAGTGCGTGCACTTCAGCGGTTTCGCTTCGACGATTTCCGCCAGTTCGCGCTCAGTCACTCGCAATGGCACCCGCGCATGACGAATCTCGTCCGCCAGGTAAACCATCGCCCACTCGTGCATTCCGAAGCAGTGGTAGTTCGGCTCCCGGTCGCGCACCGCACGCAGATAGTTCACCGCCCATTTCACGTACTCAATCCGGTGTCGCGGAAATTGTTCCGGCGAGAGTTCCCACCCGGACGCCGTCATTTTCCAGAGTTCAGGCCAATCGAGTTCCTCGCGGCACGCATCTTCCAAAACGACGCCAATTCCCGGCGACCAGCGCATCAGGTGGGCGGGGCGGTACGAATAGTATTCGAACAGGAAATCAAAAACCGGGTGCTTCTTCCCTTTGGCCATCCGCTGCACGCGATCGTCGCACATCGGCTGCACCCGTTGCCGGTAGGCGTCCGCCGCGGCTTGCCATTCTGCGCGAGTCATTTTCCCGTCAGATGTTTTCGTTGGTTCTGGCATATCGTTATCGTTCCGGGTGAGTCTCTACCCTCATTTTCGTAAACTAACGCCGACAATCCAAGCACCACGCCAGAATTCACTTCCCGTTGGCCCAGCTATCGGCCACAATCTGCGGATTCCCATTCGCGGAGTCCGACCGATGCTTGCCATGATCTTACTGCCGTTCGCGTTGGCGATACCTGCTGCGGAGCTGCCCAGTGCCGATGTGCGGATTCACGAATACCTGACGGCGGAAACGAATCGCCTGAGCGCTCGCTTTCTCGACGGCGCACAGACCCGTGCGGCATGGGAAGCGAAGCGCCCGCAACTTCGACGCGAATTTCACGAGATGCTCGGGTTGTGGCCATTGCCCCCGAAGTCGCCACTCAAAGCGACGATCACCGGGACGCACATCGCGGGTGCCGTGACGATTGAAAAGCTGCATTTCCAGAGTATTCCGGGGCTGTACGTCACGGGCAACCTCTTCAAACCGACGGCGAACGCGAAGAAACTGCCGACGATTCTTTACGTCTGCGGGCACAGCAACCAGGGCCGCGATGGCAACAAAGTCGCGTACCAGAATCACGGGCTGTGGTTCGCCAACAACGGTTACATCTGCCTCATGATCGACACGCTGCAACTCGGCGAAGTCGCGGGTAAGCACCACGGGACGTACAATCTCAACCGCTTCTGGTGGCAGAATCGCGGCTACACGCCTGCAGGTGTCGAATGCTGGAACGGCATTCGCGCCATCGATTATTTGTGTTCGCGTCCCGATGTCGATGCGGAGAAAATTGGCGTAACGGGCATTAGTGGCGGCGGCGCGACGACGTGCTGGATCGCTGCGACCGACGAGCGCGTGAAGGTGGCGGTGCCGGTGTCGGGGATGAGCGACCTCGAAAGTTACGTGAGCCATCGCGTGATCAACGGCCACTGCGATTGCATGTTCCCGATTAACACCTACCGCTGGGATTGGCCTACGATTCTGGCGATGTTCGCACCGAAGCCGTTGCTGTTCGCGAACTCGGATGCGGACCCGATCTTCCCGATGGATGGCAATCGTCGGGTCATTGCGAAGTTGCGAACGGCATACGCGATGCTCTGTGCAAAGGACGCGGTCGATGAGTATGTAAGTGTCGGCGGGCACGCCTATCGGCCCGATCTGCGGCTGGCGATCTTTCGCTTTTTCGACAAGCACCTGAAGGGCAACACGGGGCCGGTGGCGGACTTCGAATATCCGACGATCGCGGGTGCGTCGCTGCGGGTGTTCCCGAAAGATGAGGATTTGCCAAAAGACGCGATCAACGCGCTTGCTGATGAGCAATTCGTACCGCTCGCGAACGTGCCACTCCCGGAGAAGCCCGAGCAATTCGCGGCTTGGAAAGCAGGACTTTTGAAGCAACTTCGCGAGAAATCGTTCCGCGCATTCCCCGAGTCGAAGCCCGAACTCGAAGTGGGAATGAGCGTTAAGCCGAGCGTACTGCAATCGCGCAAAGATCCAGATCGGCCAACGAACGTGGTCATTCAGAATCCGTACGGGGAAGGGGAAGACGCGGGCCAGTTTTGGCGGGATCGCTACCCGAACGACGACATTTTCGCGTACCACTTGCGTGGCAGTGGGCCGAATCGCTGGACGACGACGAGCCCGCCGAACACGGTGGAACGCTCGTTTGCACTTCTGGGCCAAACCGCCGATTCGGGCCGCGTTCACGATGCGATCGCGTTGGCGCTTCGTACGAAACAACCGAAGGTTTTGCTCCGCATGATCGGCAAACAGCAAGCCGGGGTGATCGCCGCGTATGCGGCACTGTTGTCGCCGGGAACGATCGATGAAGTGGTGATCGTCGCGCCGCCAACCTCGCATCGCGCTGGCCCGTACTTTCTGAACGTCGATCGCGTACTGGACCTGCCCACCGCCCTCGGCTTGCTCGCGCCCGATGTGACGCTGACGCTCATCGACGGCAACGACAAAGCCTTTGACAAAACCGCCACAATTTACAAACTCGCCGGTGCGGCCGAGAAGTTCCGTAGAGAGTGAGATGCGTATCACGCCGCCCGCAGGCTTGCGGTTTCGCTTGAGCGCGAGTGGGAAATGCGTGCGCGTTTGCACGTGCTTAGTTGGCACACGGCGAAGATTAACAGCCCGATGGTGGCGGCGGTGCCGATGCCGAAACTGCGAAATGCTTCGAACATTTCGCC
>JANXNT010000248.1 GCA_025353985.1 Limnoglobus sp. | reverse complement strand
CGCGGGGAGTCCTTTTTTCGAACAACCGAGCAATACCACCAACAGAACGACGAACGCACACAATCGTGCGTTCTGCATGCGAATCATCATTGGCTCCTATCGGAGAATCGCAACGATCAGACGGCGATTTCGCTCTCGTTGTCCAAATCGGTATCGCGTGGGGCAGGGACTAGCCAGCAGAGAAAGATTCCGAGCAAGTACAATCCAAACATCGGCAAGAACAGATACATCATCGTGATCGCGTCGGGCGTCGGCGTAATCACGGCCGAGAATGCCGCAAGGATCATCATCGCATATCGCCACTTCGAAAGATAATCTTGCCAACCGAACATGCCGAGCCGGTTGAGCAGGATCATCACCATAGGCGTCTGAAACGAAACTCCGAAAACGAGCGGTAAAACAATCGCGAAGCCGAGCCACTCGTTCAGCCGCAAGTCCGGGTCGACGTCGATCCAACTGTTGAAACCGAGCAATGCTTTCACCGCACCCGGCAGCACGACGAACTGACACAATAACACACCGGTCAGGAATAATCCGATACTAAA
This sequence comes from Limnoglobus sp., assembly GCA_025353985.1. GTDB lineage: Bacteria > Planctomycetota > Planctomycetia > Gemmatales > Gemmataceae > Limnoglobus. The sequence continues at coordinate 905 of JANXNT010000248.1, read as the reverse complement.
TGGCAAGTACTTGTAAACGTACGCGCGTTCGTGCGGGTACATCCCTGCCGCGATAAACGCCCAAATTTGGTAGAAGATCCACGGGCTACCGAGAACGACCCCGCACAACAACGAAACTTTGAAGTAAACGACGAGCGATTCCGGCGCGCTCAGTGTCGTCAGATACTTTTTGTTCCCGAGCAGCGTTTCGCCTTCTTGATTGAACGCGCTGAAGTGTGCGGGAAACACTTGCGCTTTGATCGTGATCTGCTTGATCGAGGGATTTTTCGGCTCGCCGAACACCGGTATGAAATCGGCCACCGGGATGACTAACGGCAACTCGCGCGGGGCCGCAAGTAAGCTCGCTCTTTCTTCCGTTGAAAGGCTCGTCAAATCGTATTCGTTGTCTTTCAAAACTGTGCGAATCCGCTCGACTTCCTCCGGCGAAGTCGCGACGATCGGCAACCGTTCGAACGACGACTGTGTGCGGCGAAGGTAAAAGTTGCGCGTCTGCGATTCGACGGGATCGACGATCATTCGCATGACCGGCTTACCGACACCGATGCTTTTGTAGCCCGTGCTATCGCCAATGTAATCGAGCACGAAGCCAATCGCCATACAGAAGACCAACCCGTAAACCGCCTTGATCATTCGCGAGCGGAGTTCGTCGAGGTGGTCGCCAAAGGACATGCGAGACTTATCAAAAATATCGTCGTTGTATTCTCGCGATGCAGGCATGGAAGCAGACTCCGCAGTGAGGGCGGTAGCCCAACCACGCGGCGAAGGTGCCTAGCAGGTTGGCGAACAAGGGTAGGATGGAGTTAACATACGTCTCGCAGCCCAAGATGACACACCGAGTAGTGCATTCGTAGGCAAACAACGGCTCCAGTTAGCCGGCAAACTCCCGTTAGCCCGACGCGCCAGCG
>JANXNT010000227.1 GCA_025353985.1 Limnoglobus sp. | reverse complement strand
CCGCATCCCACGTCCGCCGCGCCGCCACGCGCTCGCCCATTTGGAACTGGCGTAACCCCAGATAATACAATCGTTCCGGCTCCGAACTGTACTTCGCTTTCCCCAGTGGCGCGAATGCGGCGAGCATCCCCTTCGTGTCTTTGATGCGTCGTTTCGCGGCCCGCACTTCGTCGGCGTTCCAGTCGGGGTTGCGGGCGGTCAGCGGGTCGAGATACTCATCGCGGGCTTTGTCCCAATCGTCGGGGTTTTCCGAAGCGAGCAGCGGTTGGGCGGCCTGCCACAGTGACACCGGCGATGGCCGAGGGCGAAGGAACGCGAACAGGATCAGCCCGATGACGACCGCGAGCGAACCGCCCAACACCGCCGCTTGGATGCGTTTGGCACGGCGTTCGGCGGGGTCCGTTTCGCGATCCGTCACGGCGGGCGGCGTGTCGCCAAGCGGGGCGTGCGTGCCGGTCGGGTCGTTCGGCGCGGGTGGGAATACGACCTTTTCGCCTTTGCGTTCGAGCTTTCCCCGAATGCGGTCCCACTCTTCGAGCAACGCCGGCGCACTCGCGGGCCGGCGTGCGGGGTCTTTCGCCATCAGTTCGCAAACGAGTTCGTCGATCTCCGTCGGCAACTTCGGCAAGAAGTTACCGGGCCGATCCGGGAGCGCATAGCAATGTTTGTGCATGAACTCGGCCGCCGTCGTCGCATGGAACGGCGGTCGCCCCGTGAGCAACGTGTAAATCACCCCGCCGAGCGCGTACAAATCGCTGCGGCGCGTCAGCGGTTTGCCCGTGAAATGCTCTGGCGCAAGATAACCCGCCGTGCCCATCGCTTCGCCGGGTAACGCGAGCGGGGGTAACGCCACGAGTTTCGCCACGCCGAAATCGGTGAGTTTCAGCGTCCCGTCGGCCATTAGCACGAAGTTCGACGGTTTCAGATCGCGATGCAGGATGCTACGGTGGTGTGCATGTTTCAGCGCCCGCGTCGCTTGTACCGCAATGCTGAGTACCGATTGTTGCCAGTTCAGGCCGGGTTGTTCGGCGGTCTTTTCGTGGCGTGCGAGCAGCGTAGCGCAGTCGGTGCCTTCGACGAACTCGGTCGCGTAGTACGCCAGCCCCGCATGGACGCCGCTATCGAGGAAACACGCGATATTCGGGTGCGTCAGTCGTCGCAAACCGAGCATTTCGCCGGGGAATCGTTGGAGGAACGTCGAATCGCGTACCGTCGCCGGGTGCAGGATTTTCACGGCAGCGATCGTTGGACTATCCGCGGATTTCACTTCGGCCGCGCTGGCACGATAGACCGTACCGGTATGCCCGCGACCGACTTCGGACATCAAAACCCAATTGCCAATCCGCGTGCCAATCATGCCGACCTCCGACTATCATAATGCGACCTGC
>JANXNT010000193.1 GCA_025353985.1 Limnoglobus sp. | reverse complement strand
CACAAATTCGGTAATTCTTTCGCTCAATGTGCGTTTAGGATACTGACACTCCATTTGTGCCAGAGACACGTGCCATGCGAATCCGAATTGCCGCGTTCCTCGTTGTGGCGCTGACGGCACCGTTGCGTGCGGCAGACATGCCAACGCAGGAGCAACTGCACTTTTTCGAGAAGAAGATTCGCCCCGTTCTCATCGAGCAATGCTACAAGTGCCATGCCGCCGATGCCGAGAAGATTCGTGGCGGGTTAACGCTCGATACGCGAGACGGATTGCGGCTCGGTGGCGATGGCGGCGCGGCCATCGTACCAGGACAGGCGGCGAAAAGCTTGCTGATTGACGCACTCAAAACCAAAGACGAAGATCGCCAGATGCCGCCGAAGAAGCGGTTGCCCGAAGCGGTGATTGCGGACTTCGAAACGTGGGTGAAAATGGGCGCACCCGACCCGCGCGACGGCCCAGCAAAGGGGGCCAAAGTCGAGATCGACATCGAAAAAGGACGGCAATTCTGGGCGTATCAAGTGCCGAAAGCCACGCCGTTGCCAGCGGTTCGCGATGCGGCATGGCCGAAGGCGGACCTCGACCGCTACGTGCTCGCGGCACTCGAAGCGAAGGGGTTGAAGCCCGTGAAAGCGGCCGACGCCGCAACGCTGGTTCGCCGTGTTTACCTGGACCTGATCGGGCTGCCACCTACGCCGGAACAATCGATGGCGTATGTGAACGATAAGTCGCCGAAGGCGCTGGAAACGCTCATCGATAGCCTGCTGGCGTCGCCGCATTACGGCGAACGCTGGGGTCGACACTGGCTCGATGTGGCACGCTATGCGGAGAGTTCCGGCAAGACCGTGAACTTCAATTTTCCGCACGCCTGGCGCTACCGCGACTACGTCATTGCCGCGTTCAATTCCGATGTGCCATTCGACCGCTTCGCGAAGGAGCAACTGGCCGGCGATCTGCTTCCCGCGAAGGACGATGCCGTCAAAGCGAGGCAAAGTATCGCGACCGGTTTCCTCGCGATTGGCACGAAATCGCTGAACGAACGGAATCGGCTCCAGTACGAAATGGACCTTGTGGATGAGCAAATTGATGCTTTCAGCCTCGCGTTTCTCGGCACGACGGCAGCCTGCGCACGCTGTCACGATCACAAGTTCGACCCGATTCCGATGAAGGACTATTACGCACTCGCCGGGATTTTCCGCAGCACCGAAACTTGCTACGGCACCGTGCGATTCGTGCAGGCAAACCACCCCTCGCCGCTCATGACCCTGCCCGTCGGCTCCGCACCCAACGTGCTCGAAACGCTGAGCAAAGACGACCGCGCGAGCATCGAAAAACAGATCGCTGACGTCCAGGAAACGATGCGCAAACAGACTGATTCGATTCGCAATATCTTCTCTCTGGCGACGATTTCGCTCAACCGTGCGAAGCTCGATCAGTATGAAAAAGACGGTACGCCGAAGGTGCTGGCGATGGGCACGCGGGAACGGTTCCGTGCGAACGATAGCCCGATTTACGTTCGCGGCGAAGTGCAAAAACCGGGTGCGATTGTCCCGCGTGGCGTATTGCAGGTCGTGAACGCGAAAGCGCCGAGCGTGCGAAAAGGCAGTGGGCGGCTCGAACTCGCCGAGTGGGTCGCATCGGCCGACAACCCGCTCACCGCACGGGTGTACGTCAACCGCGTCTGGCTGCACCTGTTCGGCCGCGGCCTCGTCAACACGCCCGATAATTTCGGCACCACCGGAGCCGCCCCGAGCCATCCGGAATTGCTCAATTTCCTGGCGATTCAGTTCATAAAAGACGGCTGGAGCACGAAGAAACTCGTGAAAGCGATCGTGCTTTCGCAGACTTACCAACTGGCATCGAACTACGACGCGAAGAACCACGAAGCCGACCCGGACAACGTGTTCCACTGGCGAATGTCACCGGCTCGGCTCGATGCGGAAGTGATCCGCGATAGCATTCTGGCCGTCAGCGGGAAGCTGACAACGACTGCACCCGTGGGCAGCGCGGTGGCGAAGGCGGGCGAAGGCCCATCGTTACGGCCGGCGCTCGGAATGAGCCTGAAAGTCGACCCGAACGACACGCATCGCTCGGTCTACCTCATGGTCATTCGCGACAATCTGCCGGAGGCGCTTTCGCTGTTCGACGCCGCCGATTCGAGCGTCGTCGTTGGAGAAAGAGCAAACACCAACGTGCCGGGTCAGGCACTATTCCTGATGAACAACCCGTTCGTGATCCGCCAGTCCGAAATCACCGCCGAAAAGCTCCTCGCAGGCGCAAAAACCGACCGCGACGCCATCGATCGCTCCTACCGCTTGTTCTTCGGCCGCGCACCCACCGACGACGAACTGACGAACGCGGAGTCGTTCCTCAGCAAGTACAAAGTCGGCAAAAAGTCGAAGAAAGATGTGTGGTCCGCATACTGTCAGGCGATGTTTTGCAGCGGTGAATTTCTCATGAAACGTTGATACTGTTTTCGCCAACATACTTACCGAGTGAACGCGATGTTTACCAACGATATCTCCATTCCCTCCCGCAGAACGATGCTCCGAACTACCGCATCCGGTTTCGGCATGTTGGCGTTCTCGGCGCTTGCCGCGAAGGCGGCGGCGAAGGAAGCGAAGCCGCTGGCTCCGAAGGTTTCACATTTCCCGGCGAAGGCGAAACATGTCATTTTCCTGTGTATGGATGGTGGCCCTTCGCACGTGGATACTTTCGACTACAAACCGAAGTTGCTGGCGGACGACGGCAAGAGTTACAGCAAGGCGCGTGGCTTCGGCGGGAAGTTGCTTGGTTCGCCGTGGGCGTTCAAAAAGCACGGCCAGAGCGGCATGATGATCTCGGAGCTTTTCCCCGAACTTGCGACCCATGCGGACGAACTTTGTCTGCTGAACGGCGTGCATACCGATGTGCCGAACCACCCGCAGGCGTTCCTGCAAATGCACTGCGGTCTGTCGCAGTTCCCGCGGCCCAGCATCGGCGCGTGGGTGCTATACGGCCTCGGCTCGCAGAACGAAAACCTGCCGGGGTTCGTCACGATCGCGCCGCCGCAAAACAACGGTGGCCCCGCCAACTACGGCGCGAGTTTCCTGCCCGCGATCTACCAGGGAACCAAAATCGGCGGCGGTGGCGGGGGTCGTTTTGGCGGCGATTCGCAAGCGGTGAGCAACATCAAGAATCCGAAACAAACGACCGCCGAGCAACGCACGCAACTGGACTTTTTACAGTCGCTCAACCGCACCGCGGCCGATGCGACCGGCGAGAATGCTGCCGTCGAAGGCTTGATCGAAAGCTACGAACTCGCGTTCCGGATGCAGGCGGAGTTGCCGAAAGTCATCGATTTAGCCAAGGAAACGAAGGAAACGCTATTGAAGTACGGCATCGGCGGGAACGCGGGTGGCGGGCCGCGTGGCGGTGGCACGGACACCTTCGGCAAGCAGTGCCTCATGGCGCGCAAACTCATTGAGGCGGGCGTGCGCTTCGTCGAGATCACCAAGAGCGGGTGGGACCAGCACCGCAACCTCAAGGACGACCTTGCGAACAACTGCCAGTCGATCGACAAACCGATTGCCGCACTGCTCGCGGATCTCAAGCAGCGTGGCCTGCTGAAAGATACGCTCGTGATCTGGGGCGGCGAGTTTGGCCGAACGCCATACGCGCAAGGCACAGATGGCCGCGACCACAATAACAAGGGATTTTCGATGTGGCTAGCGGGCGGTGGCGTCAAGGGCGGCCTCACGCACGGCAAGACCGACGACTACGGACACGAAGCCATCGAAGGCAAAGTCCACGTCCACGATTGGCACGCGACCGTGCTGCATTTGCTCGGGTTGGATCACGAGAAACTCACGTTCCGCCAAGCGGGCCGCGAAATGCGTTTGACCGACGTCAAAGGCAATATCGTGAAAGAAGTGCTGGCGTAGAATCGACGTAAGTCCGAATTGCGAACACGCCGAAACCGTGCTTTGGGTGTTTTTTCGTCTCAATAAGCCCGGTTTTTGATCGTAAACAGCGATTGCGTTTCTAGCGGTTTTTCGATATCTTCTAATTTTGTCGTGGGTTACGTCGGCGACCCTGCGATGACACTCGCCGCAGATATCGCCTTTTTTGGGTCACTATGCGACCTAAAATCGACCGTGAGCGCCTTTTCTGTGTCATTTGCGCGCACTTCTGAGTCATTTCGCGACACTTTTGGGTACGTCCGTACACGTCGCACAATTCCGACTTACGTCAAATCGTCTAAAACTTATTGACTTCACGAAATCGTGTAGGTGATGCCAAATATCGCAGAATGTTTTTCAACAATCGAGACTCTTGACGCGAGATGAATCGTTTCTTGACATTCAATTTGACTTCGTTCGTGCAAGCGCTTAAAAGAAATTTAGATAGTCAGAATATTGTTGCGACAGCTGGGCTTTCGGTCGAAGGGGCCATGAAGTGGAATGTTTGCCCCATTCTGAGCAAACCCGAAACGATTCAAAAGGAAGAGCCGACTTCAGGAGGCTGAAGGGTTACTTGGGAAGTAAACGAACGAAAAATCAATCTGACGCTCAAGAACTCATTGCAAAAATCGGGACTAAACTCCTTACATTCGAAGAGACTTGTGGACTCGTACTGCATCCCTCGCCAGTCGTAAGGGCGAATGCCATGAAGCATATGATTGTGCATGTGGATCATACAAACTCTATTGAAGGTATCTTGAAGCTAGCGGCCATGAATCCAGATAATCTTTTGCCTCTGATAGGCACGATTTCTGTCGCCCATGTCGCTGTGGCTTGCTTGATCCGCTTGGGAACGCATTCTGCCACCGCTACGGCAAACGAATTGGTACAATCGTGGAAAGAACCAGATCGTTCGGATCTGATTTGGTATCTTCGATCGGAAGCGATTTGGAATAAGTTGTAAAAATGAACGACAACCGACTCCACTCGCTATGCATCGTAGACTCCGCCACCGTTGCCCGCCGATGCGTGATTTATTGTGAAGAGGTACTCGATCCCCACTTGTTGCTCGGGAAACGATTTCGTTGCGCGACATTGTCACTGGAAATCCAACTCGACCAACTCAGCACTTGCGGAACGGCAACTTGGATTGCGTTCGCATACTCGGGCGACCAGGTGCCTTCGGGAGTGCAACTAGCGTTTCACGAACTTCCTTGAAGAAGAGTGATGATGATTCTGTCACTATTTACTGATGCGATTGCAGATAAATCAGATGGCTTCACGGCCTTAACGCGTCACGCATCGGTTGTTTACTATGAAGTCTACACGGGCGAACCGTGTTACGAATGGAAGTCTCTCTTCGAACGAGCGACTCCTGATGAACGATTTTTTCGTTTCAACATGCAATCGCATTCTAAAAACGCGTGTGCGAGTTTTCTCGAATTTGGCTACATCATCCGCGCGACAAGCAACTTGCCAATCGATGCCATACTTCGGTTCCTATGTACCGCCATTTGGCTTCGTCGATATTGCATGGACAATAGAAGACATACGTAAATTGATAGTCGTCACGAAGAAAGAGCAACGGATGGGTATGCGGGTGACGGCCGAGTTTGCAAGACTGAAAGCAGAGAAGGGCGAGTGAAAGTCGCATCGGCTTCGGCGTTCCGCGAATTGGATGCGAAGTGAGTCGCCGTAGCCATATAATTCCTCGTACACGCCGAATGAGAACGGACTTGCGATGTTTCTCGGTTACAACACGAATGGATTTGCGCATCATCGCTTGAGCGATGCGGTGGTTATCCTTGCGGAGATGGGATATCCTGGCATCGGTTTGACGATTGATGTGCATCATCTCAATGTGTTTGCCGACACTTACGAGTTCGAGTTGGCGATGTTTGCTGCGCAAACGGGACGGCACCAGTTGCGGACGGCTATCGAAACCGGTTCGCGATTTCTGTTGAATCCGCAGGTGAAACACCAACCGACGTTGTTGTCGGCGGACCCCGGCGAGCGTGCGGTTCGCTACGATTATTTGTCGCGATGTATCGATGCCGCCATGTGTCTGCGTTCGGATTGCGTGAGTTTTTGGTCGGGCACGCCAACCGATGATGCGGGGCCGAAGGTGTGGATGTCGCGGTTGGTGGAGAACTGCGTTCGCCTTGCGGATGAGGCGGCTGCGAAGCGGGTGCGGCTCGCTTTCGAGCCAGAACCGGGGATGTTCATCGACACGATGGAGAAGTTCGCCGAACT
>JANXNT010000162.1 GCA_025353985.1 Limnoglobus sp. | reverse complement strand
TTTTCGATGAAATCGAGAAGGCGCATCCCGACGTTTTCAACGTGCTTCTACAAGTCCTCGACGATGGCCGTCTCACCGACAGTCAGGGGCGGACGGTCAATTTCAAAAACACGATCATCATCATGACGTCGAACGTGGGCAGTCAGAAAATCTTGCAGTTTAAGGGCACGCATATCGGCGAAATTTACGACCGCATGAAGCAAGCCGTGCTCGACGAACTCCGCAAAACGTTCCGCCCCGAGTTCCTCAACCGCATCGACGACATCATCGTTTTCCACACGCTAACCGAAGCGAATTTGGCGAAGATTATCGATATTCAACTCGAACACATTCGCGAACGACTCCGCGATCGCAAGATCGTTTTGACGATCTCCGACGAAGCGAAATCGTACCTCGTCAAGCTCGGCTACGACCCCGCCTACGGTGCGCGGCCACTGAAGCGCGTTCTGCAAAAAGAACTCGAAACCGCTCTCGGCAAGTCGCTGTTAAAAGGCGACATCCGCGACGGCATGACCGTGATGGTCGAATACGACATGAGCCACGATGGGCTGGTATTTCAGCCAGTGAAGTGAAACGGGTCACGCCAGGATTCCGCGAACGACTTCGCCGTGGACGTTTGTGAGTCGGCGGCGGATGCCGTTGTGGTAGAAGGTGAGTTTTTCGTGATCGAGGCCGAGCAAGTGCAACATCGTGGCGTGGAAATCGTGCCACGCCACGGGGTGTTCGGCGGCCTTCCAGCCGATGTCGTCGGTCGCCCCGAAGACGCTTCCCGCTTTCAATCCCGCGCCGGCGAGCCACACGGAGAAGCCATATTTGTTGTGGTCGCGGCCCGGCCCGACGATCTCCGGCCCCGATTGTGCGAACGGCGTGCGGCCAAATTCGGTCGTGAATAACACGAGCGTATCCTTCAGCATGTCGCGTTGTTTCAAATCGCGAAGCAAGCCCGCCACGGGCTGATCGATCTTGCCGGCCTCGATGGTGTGGTTGTCTTTGACGTTCTCGTGCGCGTCCCAACTGAGACGCGGGTTGCCCGCAATCGGCCCGCCGGAAAACAATTGCACGAACCGAACGCCGCGTTCGAGCATTCGCCTTGCCAGTAAGCAGTTGCGGCCAAACGGTGCGGTCTGCGGCCTATCGAGTCCGTACAGCGATTGCGTCGCCGCCGTCTCTTGGCTCAAATCGACGAGCGATGGCACGGACAATTGCATCTTCGCCGCAAGCTCGTAACTGCGCATCCGTGCGGCCAACAGCCCTTCATCGCCAGAACATTGCTGGTGTTGTGCGTTCATCGCGTGGAGTAATTCGAGGCTATCGGCCTCGGATGCCGCCGAGCGTTTGACCGCCGGGAACAAGTCGCGAACCGGCGTCGCCCCCGTCTGAAACAGCACGCCCTGATGCTCTGCGGGCAGGAATCCGCTCGACCAGATCGACGACCCGCCGTTCGGTAACCCACGTGGGTCGGGCAAGATTACGTATGCGGGCAGTTCCTCGGTTTCGCTGCCGAGTCCGTAACTCACCCAGCTACCCGCCGATGGAAACCCGCCGAATTGGAAACCGCTATTTTCGATGTACAACGCGGGCGTGTGGTTCGCCGAGTCCGCCGTCATCGAACGAATGATCGTCAGTTCGTCGGCCATTTCCGCGATGTGCGGGAACAGATCGGAGATCATCAACCCGGACTTCCCACGCGGCTTGAACGCCCAGTCCGGTTGCCGAAGCAACCCGACTTGCCCGAAGAAAATGTCGGGGATCTCCTTCGAGGGCAGCGGTTTTCCGTGAAACTTCTTCAGCGTCGGCTTGTAGTCGAACGAATCGAGGTGACTCAGCCCGCCGATGAGCGAGATGTGAACGACCCGTTTCGCCTTCGCGGCGAAGTGCGGTTTCGGCGTCGCGCCGCTGACATCGCGCGAAAGTAAATGCGCGAACGCAGCGACACCGAGGCCGCGTGCGGACCACGAAAAACAATCGCGCCGGCTGACTTCGTTCATTCCATCACCACGAATTCGTTGCAGTTAAACAGCACGCGACACAACGCCGCCAGCCCGTGTTTTTCGACGACACCCGCAGAACGTTTTCGTTCCTCATCGCTCGGCTGACGGCCCAGTGACAGTCGATACGCGCGATCGATCTGCGCGGAAGTTTCTTTCGCCTCCGCACTGACACGCTCCGCGAATGATTGCGCCGTACGCAGCACGAAACTATCGTTCCACAGTGCGAGCGCCTGGAGTGGCGTCGTCGTCATTTGACGGCGGGGTGTCAGTGCCGACGGATCCGGGCAATCGAACGTTTCCAGTAGCGCACTGCGTTCGCCGCGCGGCGAGAAACGGTAGATCGTCCGGCGTTGAAACTCGTTGCCGATAGGGTCGATTGGCTCGTAATACAGTGTGCCGCTATCGCCGTAAGTGCGGACATCATGATAGCCCGGCCCGCCCGCTTTCTGGTTCAGTTTCCCGGCCACAACGAGCATCGCGTCGCGTATCGCTTCGCCTTCGAGTCGCCGCGGGGACATCCGCCACAATAGCCGATTGTCCGCGTCTTTCGCGAACGCACTGGCGACCTTTGCCGACGACTGACGGTACGTTGTCGAAGTCACCATCAACCGGTGTAGCGGCTTCAAATGAAACTTCTGGCGCACGAGTTCCGCCGCGAGCCAATCGAGTAATTCGGGGTGCGATGGCCGCCCGCCGTTGAAGCCGAGATCGCTCGGTGAATCGACGAGTCCCGTGCCGAAGTGATGGTGCCAAAGCCGGTTGACAATCGAGCGCGTGAACGCCGGGTTGTCTGGCCGCGCGATCCATTCCGCGAGCTTTTGGCGTCGCAATCCTTCGGGTGCATCGTGTGGCAAAGCGAAATTTGCCATGCCCGGAATGCTCGCCACGCCACCCGCGCTCACGATCGCTTTCGGCTTCTCGACGTTGCCGCGGGAAAGCACGTGCGTCGGCGGTGCGGGCTTAGGCGAAATCGCGTACACCAGCGTCGGTTCGGCTTTTTTTGCAGGCCGCTCGCCATGATTGACGCCGCCGAGCGCGGCCGCGAAACGGTAATAATCGACCTGCGTAATCGCATCGAATTTATGATCGTGGCACCGCGCACATTGCACCGTCAGGCCGAGGAACGTTTGCCCGACAGCAGAGAGAATATCTTCGATTTCATCTTGCCGTGCGGTCGCGTTCGAGATGGCATTCGAGCCGAGTACGGTGTTGTGAATGCCCGCCACCAGGAAGCCCGTTGCCTTGATCGCCGCCGGTTCGTCGGGTTGCAGAATGTCCCCAGCGATCTGCCATTTCGCGAACTGGTCGAACGGCATGTCGGCGTTGAACGCAGCAATCACGAAGTCGCGATAGTGCCACGCATTCGGCCGCGGAGCGTTCCGTTCGAAGCCATCGCTTTCGCCGTACCGCACCAGATCGAGCCAGTGCCGCGCCCAACGTTCGCCGTACTGCGGCGAGGCGAGGAGCTTGTCGACGAGTACGAGAAAAGCTTCATCAGAAGGATTTTTGGCGAACGCTTCAATCGTTTCTGGAGAGGGTGGCAAGCCGATGAGATCGAAGTACAGGCGACGAACGAGCGTTCGCGGGTCTGCGGGTACAGATACGGACAGCCCCTTGGCAGTGCGTGCAATACCAACGAAATGATCGACGGGATGGATGCCCGCAGGCACCGCGTGTGGCTTCAGCGGTTGCAGTGCCCACCAGTCGCGGCCACCACGCTCGCTCGTCGAAAACGCGAGCGGGTCAATCGGGTCGCGGCCCCAATTCGCCCCGCTCTCGATCCAGTTTTTGAAAATTGCTTTCTCGACGGTACTTAGCGGATGTTTCGGCGGCATCTCATCGATACTCACCCGTTCCCAGAGGCGGCTCATCGCGAGCTTATTCGGTATCACCACCGATTCCTCATCGAGTCCTACGACGGTTTTCTTCGTCGTCAGGTCGAGTCCACCCTTCGGTTCAGTCGGACCGTGGCACTCGATACATCGCTTGATGATGAGTGGCGCAACGCTGCGGTCGAAATCCGGCGGCGCAGCCGAGACGGTGATCGATGTCATCAGCACGATGGGAAATAGCAGTCGGTACATACGCGACCAAGGCGGGGAGTTGCAGGTGTGTACCATCAGCATAGCCGATTGAACAGCGCGCGTCAGAGGTCTCTCGACTTCTGCGACGGAATTTTCGTACATGACCGGGCTTACGGTATGGCAGGGAATTCGAGCTTGTTTAGGAACAGCATACCGCGGTCGCCGTGTTGGTGGAGTTGTTCGAGCATCAATTCCATATCGGGTACGATGACCTTCGGTTTATAGCCGTTGGGTTGCTGGCTGTTAATGCTCACGAGCACCGGTTTCGTCCAGTCGATCATGTCGCGTTCGAGCCAGATCGTGACGCTTTTGAGGCCGCGAGTTCGGATGCGGATCGAGTTTCCCTGCAGGATATTCGCTTCGATCTCGGCGGGAACGAAACTCTTCCCCCCGTTGTTTTCGAGCAAGTTACCCTTGGCGATCGAGTCGGTGCCGACCCAGTAGAAGCGATCGTCCTTGTGCCGCATCGTCTGCCAGGCTTCCATTTTGAAGTTGTTCAAACGCAGGCTCGCAGTGCCACGTACGCGCTCCTTGCGGCTCATCCAGTCGAACATGATCGGCACTTCCCCCGCGAACCATTCGAGGCCGCGACCGCGATAGACGGTGGCAATTGCGGGGAAGCCTTGCGGCATACAAAACTCGAACAGTCGACGCACGTTTTCGAACGAATTGCCCGCGATCGCACCGATCGAAATGTACATCGGCAGCTTCTGGCAGTTCCGCCAATAGTCGATAAACATGCTTTGCATTTTCGGGTTCGGCCCCATCGCACAGACTCCCGCGAACAGGTCCGGATGCGACGCCCCGACATCCATCGCGAAGTTCGCGCCTTCGCCGAAACCGAACAGGAATACGCGGTTATTATCGACGCGGTAATGCCGTAACAAACTGCGTAACGTGGCCGTCACGCGGAAGTGCTGATCGCCCACCCAATCGTACGGTTTATCGAAGCTGTTCGCCCAAACGGGTGCGGCAATGATGTAGCCATTGCGGTCGGCATCGGCGGCCAACATGCTCACGAGTTGCTCGGCCGGCGTCGTGTGGTGCGACATCGCGATCAACACCGGATACGCACGCCCGTGGTGGTACTCGGCAGGCAGTCGAATCATGTACTCGACACCGCTCGAAGTCTCGGGGATTGCGCCCGTAGTGCGGCGGTACACGCCGTTGGCAACGAGTCGGCTCGGTGGAACGAGCGTGCCCGATGGTGCGGCGAGATTCTCCGGTTTTGGCGGGGGCAATGCGGAAATTAGCTGCGCGAGAACGTCTGGCGTAACGGGTTTGCTCAGCTTTTGCATTTTGGCGTAAAGTGCGCGACGGTTGTTGAGAATGTCCTCGTTTTGGTAGCTCAGTAACAGTTCGCGCCACTGCCAGAATCGGGTTGCGGATGAGACGGTTTTCTCCGCGCCGTTTTTGCCCATCAGCCAGCCGCTGACCGCCATCGCCACGAGTTCCTCGGGTTTATCCATCGGCGACTGACCGGCCTTTCGTCGTCGCTCCGCACTCTCGGCGAGGCCGACGAAGAAGTCGATGCGGCTAATCGAATCGGGGTGCAGTTCGCTAAAAACTTGCTCGCCCGCTTGGCAGAGTAACTGGTTCTCCTCGGACTTCGCTTTGAATACGGTCGGTTGCGTGACACTGCCGAACGCGGCCAGTAACGGCACGACATCTTTCGCGTTTGAAAGCTCATCGAGAGTCTCGCGAAGGAGCCGTTGGCCTTTCTCGAACTTCGGTTGCACAATCTCAATTTGGGCTTTGAGCAAAGTGAAACGGTTGATCGCGTCGGCGTCGGCACGTTTGACATCGAGCGTGCGAACCGCGTTGTCGGCCGCCAAGTACCGCCCGGAGTGGATCGCCAATTCGAGTTCGTCGACGATCAATTTCGATTCGGCGTTGCCGATCTCGATTTGCAACTTGTCGAGCCGGGCGGCCTGTTCTTTTGGCCATTCGCCGGGGATCGCTTTCTTCGCCGCTTCGATCTCGCTTTTCGCAAAGTCGATGTACCCCGCACTCTTCATGAACGTGGCGATATCGAGTCGCTTTCCCGCATCGGGAACGCCGTCTTTTTCTTCGAGGCTC
>JANXNT010000096.1 GCA_025353985.1 Limnoglobus sp. | reverse complement strand
CGAACGGGTTCGGTTGAGGATGGTTGATGAAAGCGACGGGGAAGATGAGCCGGAGCCTTAAAGCAGCCAACCGTTGGAAATCCAACGGTTTGAAGGCGAAAGAGAACGATTGGGGACCATAGAAACGGAGAGGGGGGATTCGATCACCCTGCGAAACAGCCTTAGGTATTGCAGTTTACGACCAACGTGGCGCAAAATCCGGCGCACTCGTCGTAAACGACCCCGATTTGTCATTGTTACTGCAAGCGTGGGCATTATTTCCTCAACCGAACAAAGCGGGAATTCTCGCGATGGTTCGGGCATCGGGCGAATGAGTTTCGGACACATCTACTCTGTCTACGTCTACGGTATTGCAAAACTCAGCGGGAAAAGACCATTACCGTAGACATCGACGTGGCAAAGCGTATCAACTACTGGTTGAATTGATGTACGAATAATTCATTTAATAGTATTGATATCTTCGTAACAATCGCGGCACTTGCGATAGGCATCTTCGACAGTGGGAAGGAACTGCTTCGCCTTGGGAATGTCGTTCGCTAAAAGGGCATCTCGTAGGTCTTCCAGTCGTTCGCGGAGATCTTCGGTCGCTTTGCCTGCGGCTTCGTTCATCGTTCCGGTGCGGAGGAATACGCCGACTTGTAGCTTGCGGGTCAGCAAATCCCACTGCTGGATCCGCCGGATCGCCTCGTCTTTGTTTCCGGTTCGGACTGCGGTGATCGCTTCGGTGCGAACTTGAATAATCTCGGCGAACGCTTGCTTACGGTCGGGGTAGTAAATGAAAAGTGCCACGATACTGAAGACGACTAACCCGATCAGTGCGAACAGACCCAACACGGGGCCGGGTACGCTGCGGTTCCAGACCGGTTTCGGGGCAGCCGAAGCGGGCTGTGCGATCATCAGCCATTTGTCGAGCCGCCCTGCCCGATCGAAGCGGGAAATGAAGCCGCCCGTTACTGCCAGCAGAGCAATCGCAGCAAGGGCCACCGGTTCGAGCACCTCGATCTTCTGTAGCAGTTTGCCGCGCACCGCTTCCCAAGTCGCGCCGGATCCCGATGGGAAAGGACTCGACCATTCGTCGAAAGCGTGGGTGTGGCTGGCCTCCTCCTTGGCGAAGTAGAGTGGGGATTCCATTCCGTAACTCACCATCAAAACCAGGGCGACGATGGCGGACAGCCAGCCGAGCATACGCCGCCAGCCGAATTGCGATACCAGCCACGCGACCAGCCCGAGGTTGAACCCGACGCCCAATTCGAACAGCACGAACGCGGCCCCCGTCGAGTTACCGTGCTCGAAGATCAGCCCGATCCGCATCATACCCGGCAGTACGCCCGAGTAGGCGGGCAAGCCGATCAGCGCCATTAGGGCAGGTGAAGTGATGTCGTCGTGCCGCATCGTCATCCCGAGACCACCGAACGGGATCAGGCCCGCCAACAGCCCAGTGAAAACGATACCGATCAGAACGTAGACCATACTCGGGCCGACGACTTCTCGTGCGGCGGTCGTCGCAACAGCCATCAATCGCTTGAGCCCCGGGGCCGGCATTGGCTCGTCTCCTGCCGTCGAAGTGTCGGTGTGCGTATCGAACACCCGCTTCCAAAGTTCTCCGCCAGCGATTGCAATTAGCATAGTTGCGATCACGAAGCAGATGATAACGATCGGCTCGGATAGCGTGAGACCGTAGAGGAACGAGAGTGGATTCAGTTGTGGCGCGGCGAGAATGAACGCCAAAATGGTGGCGGAAGGTACCCCGGCTCGGCGCATTTCGCGTGCCACGGGGATGACGCCGAGCGAACAGACCGGTAGAAGCGAACCGATGACCCAGGCTCGAAATAACCCCGATAATCCGCTGCCGCCGAACAGCTTGCGAGTGCCTTCCGCTCCCAGCATCCGACGCATGACGGCCGCAACGAGGAAACCCACGAAGAGCGTCGAGGAACTTTCGACCGCGGTTTGTCCGCTGCGGAGCAAAATACTCCAAACGTGATCCATGATGATGCTCCAAAGGTTTCGGGCCGATTAGACGGGCACGGGTACGGTTTCGAGGAGTTGATTCACGATGCCGCTGGCGATGTCCGGGGGCAGGCTGAGGCGCACGCTGAGTACGGGGCCAGCCACTTCCTGGATGTCGTCGGGCGTCACGAAGGGGCGGTCTTTTAGGAACGCCCACGCCTGGGCCACACGCTGCCAGATGAGCAAGCCGCGCGGACTCAATCCGAGTGCGATCTTCGGGTGGTTTCGCGTCGCTCGACCGAGATCGACGAGGTACGCCCGAACGTTCGGTTGCACGACGACCCGTGCCACTTGTTCCTGAAGCGCGATGAGGTCGCCATCGCTGAGAACCGTCCCGCGACGGGAGTCCCCTTCTAGATCGCCGACGGCATCCGCGAGCAGATCGAGTTCGTCGTTGCGCTCGGGATAGCCGACGGAAAGCTTCATCGCGAAGCGGTCGAGTTGGGCTTCGGGGAGTGGGTAGGTGCCGTGGTGTTCGACCGGGTTCTGCGTGGCGATCACGAAGAACGTCGGCGCGAGCGTGTGGCAAATGTTGTCTACCGTCGCCTAACGTTCCGCCATCGCCTCCAGTAGCGCGCTCTGGGTCCGTGGCGTGGTACGGTTGATCTCGTCGGCGAGCAGCACATCGCTAAACACGGGACCGGGGAGGAACTCGAACTCGCGGTTCTTCTGGTTGAAGACGCTGAACCCGGTGATATCGCCGGGTAGCAAGTCCGGGGTACATTGCACGCGGGCAAACTTGCCGCCAACCGCCGTCGCTACTGCCTTGGCCAGCGTCGTCTTGCCGAGGCCGGGCAGGTCTTCGAGCAGCAAGTGGCCGCGAGCCAACAAGCAAGCGATGACCTGCTCGATGACGCCCGCTTTTCCACGCAACGCCCGGTTCAGCACCGTTCGGAGGCCATCGACTCGAGTTGCGTTCACTATCGTTTCGCTCGATGCGGGTCTTGTTGCGGTCATAGTCACGATTCGACTCCCGGCACTGTTGATGAAGTTTTGGCATCTCGCCATTTCGCGTGCGTCCACTCTTGGAGAACCCGGCGGCACACATTCGTCACGTCGTTTTCGGGCCACGGCGGCAGCACGTCCGGGGCGTACGCCGCCCATTCCGCCATGCGGGTGAGTCGGGCCAAGTTGGCGTCTTCGTTTTGCAGCCATGCGCACACCGTCTGGCGTTCGGATCGTGGCACGCCGGCCCACCGGCCGCGTCGTTCGAGAACGCGGACCGTACGGCGGATTTGTTCCCGCCACGTCTGGCCGGGAAACCACACCCACAGACGCACGGCGATGGCATCCATCCATTCCCGACGACGGAACCAAACGAACGTGAGTACGACGACAGCGATGCTGAGTGCCACGAGATGCCGCGATGCCCAGTGACCGAGCGCGGAAAGGGCGTTCCAAACTCGCTCCGAAAGGGGAAGATTCGGAGCCAGCACACCGTAACCGGGCGTGGCTTCGACAACGAGCCATTGCCCATCGTAAAGTCGCACTTCGGCCCACATGTGCAGGTCGGTATTCTTCACGGGCGTGTGAGCGGTTTCGACGTCGTACGCTTCGGGGGCGGCGTAATACCCCATGCACATTCGCGTCGAGTAGTCGAGCGAGCGGAGCAGCATCGCGGCGGAAGTGGCGAACAGATAATCCGGCCCAGTGTGCGATTCGGTCAGGAACCACAGCACCGGGGCCGGATGATCGAGCGGTGGGGCTGCGGTACGGTCGAGCGCGTATTCGCTGCGGAATTTTGTGAGAATGGCGTCGATCTGCGGCCACCCTCGCGGGTAATCGCCCGCCCACGCTCGGGCTAGTTGTTCGATCTGCGGGCGAATCGAAGTGGGTATATCGCCGAGAATCGCGGGCATCCCGCCGGTCCGGGCGAACGCGGCTTCGGGCAGACGTACTGGATCGAGCGTGCGGCAATCGGTGGTGATGACGACGCCCGGCGGCGTCCGTTTCCGCCCGGCGAGCGCGAGAACGCCTTCGAAATCCCACTCGTAATACTCCGGTTTGTCCACCTTGTTGATGCGGAACCGAGTGAGCAAAGTCGGCGTCGGGACGAGGTTCTCTTTGAGGTCCGCAGCTTTCAGCTTGTGCCGCTCGTCGTTCCGATACCAACCGGCTGCGTCCTTGAAGTGGCCAACACGCATCCAGTCGCCGCCCTCGGGTTCGAGGAGTTTACTTCCTGGCTTAGTGGATTCGATCCAACGCTTCGCGTCCGCATCGTAGCGTTCGTAGGCCACCAGGCGGACGTGTAGCGGGGTCCGCCCCTCGACCTCGAACAAGCCGCGGGCTTTATGGCTCTCGGGTTTCTTGTCCCCTTTCGGCCCTTTGCGGGCGGTGTCGAAGTCGCGGCTCGGGCGACGATTGTCCGGCAGCTTGCCGTGGAACTCGATGACGTCAACCTTCCCGGCGGCGACCATTCGTTCCTGGTACTTCGGTGGCTTGTGCGGCGCACCGTACATGTCGTTCACGGCGTCGATGAGCGAGTTTTTGTTGTCCTCGATCATCTTGTCCGTCTCGACCATTCCCGCCGCTTTCGCATCATCACCGGCCGTTTCCTCCGGCCCGTCGCCAACGCCGTACCGGGCGAACGGGTCGGTGTCGCCGGTTCCACCCGAAGTGGGCATGAGTTCGCCGAGTGCGTAGGCGGCCCGCTTCGGCCCCACCACGGCCAACGACACTCCACACGCAACCGCGATCAGTAGCAGAACCAGCCCGTACCAAGGCGTGCGTTGCCGTTCCGATAAAATTTCGACGGCAACGGATCGCTCGGGGGCAACGAAAACGGCTTTCAATCCCGTCCAATGCACAATCATGAGCCAGATACTGCCGACAATCGTGTACATGCCGAGGATCACCATCACTGCCGGGTGATTCGACATCGCGGCCGCGAACAAGATCAAGAACAGGCTGACCACGCACGCCAGACGCAAACACAGAAACCACCCGCTGCACACCGCCAATCCCAGTCCGACGTTTCGCAGCCCGAACACCATCTGAAGTTCGAAGGCGTTACCGTCGCCGCTCCACTCCCGCCGCAGCGGCTCGATTCCGAACGGTGCGGTGGCGAGGCCGAACAGGATCAGAAACACCCATTTCGGCGGGTGCGACCGGGCGTCCGTCGGCACGCGGAGGAACCAGCCTGCGAGTATGGCAACGACGATTCCCACGGAAGCCATGCCGAGGCTCGCGGCAACCGGCCGCGTGTCGATCGCCGCGATTTCCGTGGCCATGGCCGATAGTACGACCAACAGAAACGCGACCCGCCGAACGGTCCGGGACATCTCAGGAACCATGTCGTGCCTCCCGCCAACCGGATTTCAGCAGTGCCGGTATCACTTCCGCCGAGTCGAGGGACAACCACGGGCGGGGAAATGTGGAATTCGGAGTTTGGAGTTCGGAATGAAGATCATCGGCGGATTGCCGTTTCCCACCCCAAGCACCGCATTCCGTTCGCAAGATAACCCACCGTAGGTTTTCGCACTCCGCGTTCCGCATTTCGCATTCCGCATTTCCACGCAGGTCGGTGGTGACGATGACCTGCAAGCCTTCGCGAAATCCTCGGCACTTTGGGCAGGAGAGTACGTCCGCCAACGGTTGCGGCACCTCGGCAGGCAACCCGGCGAGTGCGTCGAGGATTTTGTGCAACTGCGACGCACCCGACGCCGGTGGAATGTCGTGCCCGCCCCACGCCAAGCCGACTTGCGCCCCGTCTTCGAGCCAACCTTTCGCGAAACTGGCAACGACGCGGATCGCCCACTCGCGGGATGAGTCGGGGCCGGTTCCGACATGCGCTCGCGGGTCGGTGTCGAGAATGAGTTGAATAACGGGTCGGGAATTCGATTCGATTTCGCAAACGACCAGTCGATCGTGCTTTGCCGATTGCCCCCAGTGAATGCGGCGGGGTGAATCTCCGCGACGGTACGGGCGAACGCCCAACACGTCGCCGTTCGTGCCGACCTTACTTCGTGAGACGTTTCCTTCGACTTGCCGGCCGCCACTCACGGGCGGGATCGGCCCTACGGGGTAAGTGCGCGGCCAGACGACGAGCGGCTTCTCGACCGACAACCGCCGCGCGTTTTCCCATAGGCCGAACGGGAATCCGGTCGTCAGCCGGGGCGACACGAGTGGGTAAATACCCCGAAACGCGGGTGCAAACATCCACCGGCAAAGCGCCGTTCGTCGGCGCGGGGCCGACGCGATCCCAGCAACCGGTTTGGATGGTTCGCTGCCGAACCCATCCTTCACCGCTAGCCCCCACGCGGACCAAGGCAGCCGGTTGCGAAGCGTCAGCCGGACTTCGACGGACTCGCCTTCCGATGCACGCGAGCGATCGAATGCCAGCCCACCGGCCAACCCGCGTAGCGACAACCACGGCCAGATCACCCCGAGCGCGACAACC
>JANXNT010000094.1 GCA_025353985.1 Limnoglobus sp. | reverse complement strand
TGACGCAAGCCCCGTTGTCATGTGACATCGGTTGTCGTCGTGTCGATTTCCCGTTTGTTGGCAGGAGCAAGATCGATGCCCATCCCGGCAGTACGAATTATCGCCCCAACCGTCGAGCGGAACTTCGGTCGCTTCGGCGATGCCGCACAAGTTCCGAACCTCACGGAAGTCCAGACTCGCTCGTACGACCGCTTCTTGCAGCTCGACGTCGGTTACGATCGCCGAACCCCGACCGGTCTCGAAGGGGTCATGCGCGAGATTTTCCCGATTGAAAGCTACGACAAGAAATCGTCGCTGGAGTACATCAAGTACGAACTCGGCAAACCGCGTTACGACCCCGACGAATGCCGTCAGCTTCGCCTGACGTACGGTCGGCCGTTCCGCGTCTGGTTGCGTCTGCGTAAGGCAGACGGCACCTCGCAAGAGGAAGAAGTCTATCTCGGCGACATGCCGATCATGATCGGCGGCGGCGAGTTCATCATCAACGGGGCCGAGCGCGTCGTCGTCAGCCAGTTGCACCGTTCGCCGGGCGTCGACTTCGTCGTCGAGCGCGAAGCGGACAAGGATTTGCACTCGTGCCGGGTTATCCCGGAGCGCGGTAGCTGGATCGAAATCAACGTCACGAAGAAGGAAACCTTCGGCGTTCGCATCGACCAGTCGGGCAAGTTCTCGGCGGTGACATTGTTGCGGGCAATGGACCCACAATATAGCGGCACGCCCGCGATCATCCGCGAGTTTTTCACGCCAATTACCCTGAAAATGAAGGATGCCACGACCCGCGATAAGCTCGTCGGCAATCCCGAACTGACGATCCCGCCGATGATCGCAGTCGACGAAGTGATCGACCCCGAAACGGGCGAAATCTACGTCGATGCGGGCAAGCCGTTCACGCGCGAAACCGTCGACAAGATCATGCTCACGCTGATCAAGGAAGTCACGGCGATCGAGACGCCGAAAGACGGCATCGTTCTGCAATCACTCGTCGAAGACGGTACCGATTCGCACGAGTCCGCACTGCTGAAAATCTATCAGCGGCTGCGTCCGGGTAACCCGGCGCAACTCGACAAGGCTCGCGATCTGTTCAAAGAAAAGTTCGCGGACCCGAACCGCTATCGGCTCGGTCGCGTCGGTCGTTTCCGCATCAACCGGAAGTTCGATCAGAACGTCCCCGAAACGGAAATGACGCTGCGTGCGGTGGACTTCGTTAATGCGATCAAATACCTGCTCGACCTGCGTGCGGGTAAGGGCGGCGTCGACGACATCGACCACCTCGGGAATCGCCGCTTGCGGACGATCGACGAACTGGCCGCCGACGAACTGCGTAAGGGCTTCCTGAAACTGCGCCGAACCGTGCAAGAGCGGATGGCGATCAAGAGCCTCGAAGATATGTCCCCGCGGACGCTCATCAACCCGAAGAGCGTGTCGGCGGCGATCGAATACTTCTTCGGACGCAGCGAATTGTCGCAGGTCGTCGACCAGACGAACCCGCTC
Source organism: Limnoglobus sp. (assembly GCA_025353985.1). Classification (GTDB taxonomy): domain Bacteria; phylum Planctomycetota; class Planctomycetia; order Gemmatales; family Gemmataceae; genus Limnoglobus. The sequence continues at coordinate 6,952 of JANXNT010000094.1, read as the reverse complement.
GCCCAGCTGACGCACGAGCGTCGTCTCTCCGCACTCGGGCCAGGGGGTCTGAACCGAAAGCGTGCGGGCTTCGAAGTCCGCGACGTGCATATCTCGCACTACGGCCGCATTTGCCCGATCGAAACCCCGGAAGGGACGAACATCGGTCTGATTTCCTCGCTCTCGATTTTCGCGGAAATCGACGAGTATGGCTTCCTCATCACGCCGTACCGGAAGGCTTTGAAGGGCCGTCTGACGGAAGAAGTGGTGAAGCTGCGTGCCGATGAAGAATCGCAACTGCGGATCGCGCCCGCCGACACCGAAACCGACAACGGTCGGATTTCCGTCGACCGCGTCAACGGTCGCGCCAGCGGCGATTTGACGACGATTCAAGCGGATATGATCGATTACCTCGACATTTCGCCGAAACAGATGGTCGGCGTGTCGGCCGGGTTGATCCCGTTCCTCGAACACGACGATGCGAACCGCGCGTTGATGGGTTCGAACATGCAGCGCCAGGCGGTGCCGTTGTTGGTGACCGAACCTCCGATCGTCGCAACCGGTCTGGAGAAGGAAGTCGCCAAGCACTCGGGGATGTTGGTCCGCGTGCAAGAAGAAGGAACGGTCGTTTACGTCGATTCCGAACGAGTGAAGATCGAAGAGAAGGACAAGATCGTCCGCGAGTACGTGTTCCGCAAGTTCCACGGGTTGAACGAGCGAACCTGCTTGAACCAGAAGCCGATCGTCAAGATGGGCCAGAAGGTCAAGAAGTCGCAGATCATCGCCGACGGTGCGGCAACGTATCAGGGCGAACTCGCTCTCGGCCGGAACGTGCTCGTCGCGTTCATGTCGTGGGAAGGTTACAACTTCGAAGACGCGATCATCATCAGCGAACGCCTCGTGAAAAACGACACGTACACGTCGTTGCACATCGAAGAGTTCGAGATCGAAATTCGCGAAACGAAGCTCGGTAAGGAAGAGTTCACCCGCGACATTCCGAACGTGTCGCCGAAGGCGCTCTCGAACCTCGACGATCACGGCATCGTGGCCGTCGGTACATTCGTGAAACCCGGAGATATCCTCGTCGGCAAGGTTTCGCCGAAGTCGCGATCCGAACTGACGCCGGAAGAGAAGCTGTTGCACGCCATCTTCGGGCGTGCGGGCGAAGACGTCAAAAACGACTCGCTCGAAGTGCCGTCGGGTATCGAAGGCGTCGTCATCGACACGCACCGGTTCAGCCGCCGTGCCAGTATGTCGGAAGACGAACGCAAGGAAATGACGCAGAACGAGAAGCGAATCGGCGAAGAGTATTCGGAGAAAATCGCCGCCCAGTTCCGCGAGTTCGTCGACGCCCTCGAACAGATTCTCGACAAGAAGGAACTCAAAGATCCGAACACCGGCAAGACGCTCGGTGCCGACAAAGACGACGAAGTCATGGCCGAACAAGCCAAGGCGTTCAAGCTCGAAAACCTCGACATTCGCAGCCCGGACAAAGTGAAGTCGGCGACGAAGGTTTACTACCGCCACTGGGAACGCATCCAGTTCTTCATCGACGAACAAGAGCGCAAGCTCAACTCGCTGAAGCGCGGCGACGAACTCGGTAGCGGCATCCAGCAGATGGTGAAGGTCTATGTCGCCACGAAGCGGGTGATCTCGGTCGGCGACAAAATGGCTGGTCGCCACGGCAACAAGGGTGTGATTTCGAAGGTTCTCCCGGAAGAGGACATGCCGTACCTGCGTGATGGCACGCCGGTCGACATCCTGCTGAATCCGCTCGGCGTGCCGAGCCGGATGAACGTGGGCCAGATTCTTGAAACGCACCTCGGTTACGCCGCCGCGAAGCTCGGCTTTAAAGCCGTGACGCCCGTGTTCGACGGGGCACCGGAAGCGGAAATCAAGGCGGCACTCGTCGAAGCGGGCGAGTCCGACACCGGCAAGAGCGTGCTCATCGACGGCCGCACCGGCGACCCGTTCGAGCAACCGGTGACCGTCGGCTACATCTACATGCTGAAGTTGCACCACTTGGTCGACGACAAGGTTCACGCCCGGGCGACGGGGCCTTACTCGTTGATTACGCAACAGCCACTGGGCGGGAAGGCTCGCTTCGGCGGTCAGCGATTCGGCGAAATGGAAGTGTGGGCGCTCGAAGCTTACGGGGCGGCGTTCATCCTGCAAGAACTGCTCACCGTGAAGTCCGACGACGTCGAAGGACGGACGAAGATTTACGAGAGCATGGTCAAGGGCGAGAACACGCTGGAAGCCGGCACGCCAGCCAGCTTCGACGTGCTCACGCACGAAATCCGCGGCCTCGGGTTGAACATGCAACTGGAGAAGAAGCGGGTGTAATTCCGCAAGTTCACCGGGATGGGGAAAGGGCATGATAACCGCGCTGTCGTTCACGGAGGTCGGTGGTCATGCCCTAAATGAGGATGCGTTTGCCTTGCATCAACATCCGCTCGAACCCGCCATGTGGTTTTGCTTCATGGCGGATGGGCAAGGTGGTCGAAGCGGTGGCGGCCAGGCGGCACGAATTGCTTGCGAAACGGCAATCGGGTGCGTGGCGAAATACCCACCCGAATCGTGGTGGATACAGCGGACTTGGGCGAGCCTGTTCCGGTTGGTGGATGAAGCCGTGCTCGCCGACCCCGTCGCAGGATTTACGACTTTTGTCGGACTGTGCGTGACTTGCGATCGGGTTGTGGGAATTTCGAGTGGTGACAGTGCCGCAATCGTTGTGACCGGTGAAGTCTCGGTCGATTTGACGGCTCGCCAGCACAAGAATCCGCCATGCGGTTCGGGAGTCGCAAAGGGTACGACGTTCGATGCGAATTTGAACGTACCTTGGCGACTCCTTGCGATGACCGATGGCGTTTGGAAATACGTCGGGTGGGAGCGGGTCACCGCAGCTGCACGACTAGAACTTGGGTCGGAAGTTGTCGCGGAATTGCAACAGTCCGCCCGCCTTCGCGGGAGTGGCCTTTTCCAGGACGACTTTACCGTCATCCTGCTGGAAGAAGTGGGTCCGAACGCGACGGCTGGGTAGGAATTCAGACAAACGATATTCGAGACTAATACTCAAGCGCGAGGATTTTATAAATGAGTACGACTGCTCCTTCCGCGATCACGGCCGAAACCGGTAACTACGACCGCATTAACGACTACGGTGCGGTGCGGATCAGCCTGGCCAGCCCGCACGATATTCGTTCGTGGAGCTTCGGCGAAGTCAAGAAGCCCGAGACGATCAACTACCGGACGTACCGCCCCGAAAAGGACGGCCTGTTCTGCGAGCGGATCTTCGGGCCGGAAAAAGACTGGGAATGTACCTGCGGTAAATATCGCGGCATGAAGTATAAGGGCATGATCTGCGACCGTTGCGGCGTGAAGGTCACGCACAGTCGCGTCCGCCGCAAGCGCATGGGGCACATCGAACTCGCCGCGCCCGTCGTTCACATCTGGTTCTTCAAAGCGATGCCGAGCCGCCTCGGTACGCTTCTGGACATGAAGACGACGAGCCTCGAAAAGATCATCTACTTCCAAGATTACGTCGTCGTCGATGCCGGCGAATCGCCACTGAAAGAGCGCCAGCTTCTGACCGAAGACGAATTCAAGAAGGCCCGCGCCGACTACGGCGACACCTTCGAAGTCGACATGGGTGCCGACGCGATCAAGAAGCTTCTGGAGAAGCTCAACCTCGTCGAGTTGTCCAAGGATCTGCGCGAACGCCTCGAGAAGGAAACGCTGCGCGGCGAAAAGGCATCCAAGCAGCGCACGAAGGAACTCGTCAAGCGGTTGAAGACCGTCGAAGCACTTCGCGACTCGAACAACAAGTGCGAGTGGATGGTCCTCGAGTGCATTCCGGTGATTCCGCCAGACTTGCGCCCGCTCGTGTTGCTCGATAGCGGTAACTTCGCCACGTCGGACTTGAACGACCTCTATCGCCGTATCATCAACCGTAACAACCGCCTCAAGAAGCTCGTCGACCTGAACGCACCGGAAGTCATCATCCGCAACGAAAAGCGGATGCTCCAGCAGTCGGTCGATGCGCTGTTCGACAACAACCGTTGCAAGCGTCCGGTGCTCGGCAGCAGCAACCGCCCGTTGAAGTCGCTGACGGACATGATCAAGGGCAAGCAAGGCCGCTTCCGCGAAAACCTTCTCGGCAAGCGCGTCGATTACTCGGCCCGTTCGGTCATCGTCGTCGGCCCCGAACTGAAACTGCACCAGTGCGGGTTGCCGAAGAAGATCGCGCTCGAACTGTTCCAGCCGTTCATCATTCGCCGCCTGAAAGAGCTTCAGCACGCCGACACGATCAAGTCCGCGAAGAAGATGCTCGAGCGAAAAGACGATGTCGTTTGGGACATCCTCGAAGAAGTCACGAAGAACCACCCCGTGCTGTTGAACCGTGCCCCGACGCTGCACCGGATGGGTATCCAAGCGTTCGAGCCGACGCTCATCGACGGCAATGCGATTCGCATTCACCCGCTGGTGTGTAAGGGCTTCAACGCCGACTTCGACGGCGACCAGATGGCCGTCCACTTGCCGCTGTCGATCGAGGCGCAAGTCGAGGCGACCGTGCTCATGATGAGCACGAACAACATCTTCAGCCCGGCGAACGGCAACCCGATTATCAGCCCGTCGCAAGACATCGTCATGGGCTGTTTCTGGTTGACCACGTCGCGCGGCGAAGAAGGCGAGAAGGTCGAAGCCGGCGACGGTATGATCTTCCACAGCCCCGGCGAACTGTTCATGGCGTACGCCGAGCACAAGCTCGGGATTCACGCGCGGATTCGCGTCCGCTTGCCGATGGGCAAGAAAGTCATCAGTGAACTCAAGGACGAACGCGGTACGGCCCGGGTCGAAGAACTGCCACGCAAGCCGAGCGGCCTCGTGAACACCACCGTTGGCCGCGTGATCTTTAACGACATCTTGAACCCCAAGATGGCGTTCTACGACCTCGCGCTCAGCACCAAGTACCTCGCTCGCATCATCGCCGACTGCTACCAGTTGCTCGGCCGACGCGAAACGATCACGCTGCTCGACCGCATGAAGGAAACCGGCTTCCGCGAATCGACGAAGTCGGGCCTCAGCTTCGCCGCATCGGACTTGCGCACCCCAGACAACAAAGAGCAGGTTCTGAAGGACAAAGATAAGGAAGTCGAGAAGTATCGCCGCCAGTACGAGCGCGGCCTCATGACGCAAAAGGAGCGGTACAACAAAACGCTCGACGCCTGGAACGAAGCCCGCGACATCATCACCAAGCAGCTCATGAAAGACTTGGCGAACGACCGCCGCGACGGCAAGCCGTACCTGAACCCGATCTTCCTCATGGCCACATCCGGTGCCCGTGGTGGACAGGAACAGCTTCGCCAGCTCGCCGGTTTGCGGGGTCTGATGGCCAAGCCATCGGGTGAAATTATCGAGACGCCGATCAAGTCGAACTTCCGCGAAGGCCTGAACGTGCTGGAGTATTTCTCCAGTACGCACGGGGCACGGAAGGGCCTCGCGGACACCGCACTGAAGACCGCTGACTCGGGTTACCTCACGCGGAAGTTGGCCGACGTCGCGCAGAACGTGGTGATCACAATGCACGACTGCGGCACGACGCAAGGCGTGACCAAGGGCATCATGTACAAGGGCGACGAAATCGATCGTCCGCTGTTCGACGCGATCCGTGGCCGCATCAGCCGCGTGTCGATCAAGCACCCCGAAACCGGTAAGGAAATCGTTTGCGAAAACGAGATGGTCACGCCGGACAAAGCGCGGATGCTCGAACGGCTCGGTATCGATAAGGTCTACGTGCGTAGCCCAATGACGTGCCAAGCCCCGCTGGGCGTGTGCCGCCAGTGTTACGGCATGGACTTGTCCACCGGCAACATCGTCGAAGACGGTATGGCCGTCGGAATTATCGCGGCCCAGTCGATCGGCGAGCCGGGCACGCAGTTGACGATGCGTACGTTCCACATCGGCGGAGCGGCCCAGTCGAAGGACATCGTCAACAGCGAGCACAAGGCCAAGAAGGGCGGCTACGTTGCCTTCGAACGCATCACCGATGTGACCAACCCCGAAGGCCAACGAATCGCGCTCGCACGGTCCGGCGAAATCACGATCCTCAACAAAAAGGGTGGCACGGTCATCGACCGGTACCCCGTTCCGAACGGTGCCGAACTGTTCATCAAGGACGGCCAGGAAGTCGCGGCGGGCACCTCGATGTGTAAGTGGGATCCGCACGCCGTGCCGATCATCTGCGAAGAAGGCGGCCGCGTCCGCTGGGAAGACATCAAGGAAGGCGAAACGCTTCGCCGCGAACGGGGTGGTGTCACGGGTGTCGAGCAGCTCACGATTATGGAGCACAAGGGCGACTTGCACCCGACCGTGAAAGTCGAAGACGAACGCGGTAACACGCTGAAGGCGTACTTCGTTCCCGAACGGGCCGCACTGATGGTCAAGGACGGCGACAAAGTCTCCGCCGGTGCCATTATCGCGAAGACGTCCCGCGAAGCGTCGAAGACGCAGGACATCACCGGTGGTCTGCCCCGCGTCACCGAGTTGTTCGAAGCGCGACGCCCCCGTAACCCCGCCGTCATGGCGGAAGTCACGGGTAAGGTCCGCATCGGCGATAAGAAGCGCGGCAAGCGATTGATCTGGGTTCAGCGCGAAGACGACAACGGCAAGCCACTCGGCGAAGAACGCGAACACCAAGTTCCCGCCGGTGCCCAGCCCGCCGTTCACACGGGCGAGTACGTCAAAGCGGGCGATCCGCTGGTGTCCGGGCCACTCGTGCCGCACGATATTCTGCGCGTGCAGACGATCGAAGCGGTACAAGATTACCTCGTCCGCGAAGTGCAAGCGGTGTATCGCTCGCAGCGCGTCGATATCGACGACAAGCACATCGAAACGATCGTTGCGCAGATGCTGCGTAAGGTGAAAGTCGTCACCACCGGCGACACGGGCTTGCTACCGGGTTCGGTGATGG
>JANXNT010000057.1 GCA_025353985.1 Limnoglobus sp. | reverse complement strand
CTCCTTCGACCAGACCACCGACGATCAACATGGCCGTCTGGATCGTACCGGCTTGCTCGGGCTGACGGGCAATCCCGCTCATTGCTGCGTTACCGATGAGGCCGAGGCCGAGGCCGATACCGACGACGCTCAGGCCCATGCCGATAGCGGCTGCGCCACCCGCGCCCGCTGCGAACGCGAAGTTCGACGAACAGAGAACCAGAAGCAGAGCACCGACGAGAGGCAGAATGCGACGTTGCATGACTCGTACGTCCTTTCGGGGAAACGGTTAGGGTCTTGTAAAGTTAGTGGGCCGGGTGTTTCGCCAACCCGATGAAGATCGAGGTCAGCAGCGTAAACACGAACGCTTGCAATCCGGCAACGAACAGTTCGAGGCAACTCAACGCCACCGAAAGCAAGATGCTCACCGGTGCGATCACGTAATACAACCAGCCTGGCGACTCGTGCAGATATCCGCCCATCGGGTCGGAAATCGGACGCGACACATACTGGATGAAGAACAGGATCATGAACAGGGCCGTGTGCCCCGCCAACATATTCGCGAACAGACGGATGGCCAACACCGCGAGGCGAATGAACGCCGTGGCATATTCGAGCATCGCCATGCCGACCGTAATACAGAAGCCCATCGCCTTGATCGCGGGGCCACCTTCGAGGTGCAGGTGCGGGATGAACGAGAGGATGTACTTCTTGAACCCCATCTCTTGGATACCCGAAACGTGAATCACCACGAAACTACACAAAGCCAAGGCGAACGTGACGGCAATACTCGCCGTCGCCGAGCCGAGGAACGGGATCATTCCGAGCAGGTTCGTTAGGAAAATGAACAGGAAGATCGTCGTCAGAAACGGCACGTACTTGTCGGCTTCGTCGTTGAGGCCCGGCTTCGCGATCTTTTCGCGAACGAAATACAGCAGCGATTCGAGTAAGTTCCACATCTTGCCGCGTGGGTTCTCGCCGGACGCCATCTTGCGACCGATCCAGATCATCGAAACGGCGACAATCGTGGCCGCGAGCGCCAGAAACACGTGAAACTTCGTGATTTGGTAGCCCGCGATTGCGGGGAGGTGAATGCCGAGGTTCAGCGATTCGAAAATCTCGATCCCCGGGCCATCGATCACGTGATGAAACGGATCAATAGCCAGCTTGCCATCGTCGGCAGGTGCGGACATACTTCGCGTCACCCTTTCCCGACCGCCGACGCCGCACCGACCCAACCGGGCTTCGCTAACACGAAGACCTCGGCAGCCAGTGTGGAGAGGTAGGCCGCAAGAACCCAGATCCAGAAAAACACGCCATCTGTTTGAATCGTATCAAAACCGAGATACACCGCACAACCGCCGGCAATCGCCACTGTCGATCGCATGAGCATCCCGGCCGCCATCCCGATGGCGGCCCGCTTCGGGTGATCTCTCGCCATCCGGCGAATCAGCCAAAGCGAGAACGCCGCCACCGGCAGGCACAATATCACCGCAATTCCCGCGTTTCGCAGCGGTTTCGCATCGTCGGTTGCCACCGACAAGCACCCGGCGACGGCAAGCAAAACCAAACTCGGAGTCGCCAGCCACGCCCATTCTTCGCGGGTCGTATTGGCTCTCACGGCTTCTTCGCCACAAATTTCATCAGGTGCCAAAACGCCATAATCACGCCCAACGGCGACAAAATCAGTGTCGCCCACGGGATCGAGTGGATCGTACCGAGGGCAAAGTCAATCGCCACGCCCACCATCGCAAAACCGGAAATTTCCGACCCGAAAACGAGTAAGCCCATTTGCGGCGAGAGTGGTCGTGATGGTGGCGTTTCACTCATATTTCATTCGATATTGCTATTGTGGGATCGCGTGAAAAAACGTCAACCGTAGGTTGTGAAAATTTTCACAAGCTCGACGTTTCGCCGCGCGGCGAAACGAATGTATTCGCCCATACTCTATCCGATGCGTGCGGAATCTGTTACGCTTGGCTAAAGTCTATCCGCTCGGGAGTATCTATGTTCGCCAAACTTTGCCTTCGCGTTGGGGTTGTCGTGGCCGTGGTTGCGGCGCAAATCGGCATGGCACGCGGTCAGGGGCTTACGGCGGAAAACCTGGCCACGATCAAAGCGGCCACGGTGTACATCCAGGTCGGCAAACCGGGTGGGCCGGGCGCGACCGGTTCGGGGTTCCTCGTTCGCGTCGATGGCGAAACGGGCTACATCGTTACGAATAATCACGTCATTGATGTCTCGGACCTCATGACCGATAACGCGGCAATGGTGCCGATTCGCGTAGTCTTTAACAGCGGCACGCCGATCGAACGCACGGCCACCGCCCAAGTGGTAGCGGCGCTGGAACAACCCGACTTGGCCGTGTTGAAAGTCGAAAAGATGAAGGGTTTGCCGAAGCCACTCGATTTGTCCGACCCGCCGAAACTCATGGAAACGAGCACGGTTTACGTGTGCGGGTTCCCGTTCGGCGCGAAACTCGCATCGGCGGACAAGAACCCGGAAATCAGCATCGGCACCGCTACCGTTTCGAGTATTCGCACGGACAAATCGGGGCAGGTGACGAACGTACAACTCAACGGCGCACTCAACCCCGGTAACAGCGGCGGGCCGGTGGTGGCCACCGATGGCAAACTCGTCGGAGTAGCCGTTAAGACTGTGCGCAATGCGGGTATCGGTATCGCGATTCCACAGCACGAAGTCGCAACGCTGTTGCGTGGGCGCACCGGAAAGATGCTCCTGTTGCCGAAATCGAATGCCCCGAGCGAAGGCGAAATTCCCGCAACGATTCAAGTGGAAATGCTCGACCCGTTCTCCGGCATCAAGAGCATTGCCGCTTATTACATGGCGGTGCGACCAAACGTCGTTGCCCCGGAACTCGTCTCCCCCGGTATCTTGCCCGGCCTGATGAAAGTTCCGGTTAAAGTGATCGACGGCAAAGCGACCGCCGATGTCGTGTTGCCGAACGCGGAGTCGAGTGCGGTGATCCTGCAACTCGAACTCGGTTATGTGAACGGGAAAATTTTTACGTTCCCCGTTACGATCAGCGTGGGCGAGGATCGGAAAGCACCTAAAGGGCCAGGGTTTCGGCCATCGGCGAGCGGCAAATTGAAGTTGCCGAGCGGTATCGAACTGCCGTTCCCCACGGACACGCGCCCGGCGAAATCCGATGGCACGGACATCAGCGAAATCAATCGCACGCCGGAAGCGTACCTGGATAAAGTCGTGAAACTCGATGCGATGAGCCCATGTACCACCTCCGAAACCGGCGGGCTTCAAGAACTTTACGTCGAAACGGAAGCGGGCAATGCGCCGTCGAACCTTCGCCTGACGATCTCCAAAGACCTCGCATTGCAGGTGCAAGATCTCGGCGTGCAAGATTTCTTGCCGAACCTCGTGACACAACTGAAGTTCGCTGTGCGTATCGTTGGCAAAGTAAAGAAGCCGATCGGCCGCGATTCGCGGCATGTCATCGAGATCGAAGAATTATCGTTCCTGAACGACGATGCGACCGTGACCACAACGCTAAAACCGGAGACATCGGCACCCGGCGGCAAGCCGACGCTCTCGCTCGTTAATCGCTTCCCGGACAAGTACAAAGGGCAGATTTTGACGCTGAACGGCGCACTAATGGGCGTGCGAACGGCGGGCAAAGGCTACGGCGTCGAACTCGGCAACGAGAACAACGCCAAGCCACTGAACCTGGACATATTCGTTTCGAAAGAGATGTTCGCGCTGGTCGAAAGCGACATACCGAAAGAGATGTTGCGTTCCCCCGCCAAGGTGACGATCGTCGTCGAAACCGTCGATCCGCGTTCGGGGCATGGCTTCATCGGCGTGACGAAAATTGAAGTCCTCGACGAATCGGGCAAGATCGTCAAGACGTTAAACAGCACGGGTAAAATCGACTACCCCGCCGTTCAAGCGGCCATCGTGAAGCCGCCTGAACGCACGATCGAGAAAGCCGTGGCACCCACCGAGGCGAAAGCCCCCGCAGTTCCCGAGAAAGCCAACACATCACTGATGGTCGGACTTGGCATCGGTGCCGCGGCACTCTGCCTCGCCGGGGGCGCTATTATGTTTTACATCCTGAAGAAGGCAAGCAAAGCCAAGGCGGACGACGACGACGACGATGATCGCCCGAAGCCGAAACCATCGCGCACGAAGACCAAACCGACGAAAACGGACGATAACCCCTTCGAGAATCTTTAACGCGATTCTCACGTAGCCCTCTCGCTCCGCGAGAGGTTAGCAACAATCCGCAAACTCGATTGTTACGATGGTTTTTGCTGTCCTCTCGCGGAGCGAGAGGGCTACACAATAACGCGAAACTACTATGCAAATTGGTCTCTTTGGCGGCACGTTCGACCCGATCCATCATGGGCATTTACTCCTTGCGGAGCGATGTCGTGGCGATGCGGGCCTGGATGAAGTTTGGTTCTTTCCGAGCTATCAGCCGCCGCACAAACAAGTGCCTTCCATCACGCGGTTCGAGCATCGCTGCGAGATGGTGACGCTCGCGACCACGGGGCAACCGGCGTTCCGCGTCGAAGCGATCGAGAAAGAACTGCCGCCGCCAAGCTACACCGCAAACACCATCGCGGAACTGCGGCTGCGACACCCTGAACACGACTTTTCGCTAATCGTCGGTGCGGATTGCTTGCCCGATATTCCGAAGTGGCACGACCCGAAACGCCTCTTGGAACTCACTTCGCTGATCGTCGTCCCACGCCCCGGTACGCCACTCTGGACCGCCGCCGAACTCGCCACGGCCATCGGGGTGTCGCCGACGAGCTTGCGAATGAAAATCATCGTCTGCCCGCTCATGGAACTCGCCAGCCGCGACATCCGAGCACGCGTCGCCGAAGGCAAAACAATCCGTTATCTGGTGCCCCGCGCCGTCGAGGAATTCATCCGCGAACGCAAAATGTATTCGAAGTAGTGATGAGTGACGAGTAATAGATGGGTTATGAGTGGAAGAAAATCGAAGCGCTAAAGGACGAGGTCGCGGCGTTGGCGTGAGTGTCTTCGCAGCCCACGCCGACCGTCAGCCACGACGACGCTGACTGGTGCTTTGGCCTCCTGACCCGCCCCGGCGAATAGCCGCCGCCAACGCCACCACGCGAGTACATTGACCACGACCGACAGGCTGGCCACGACCCCGAACTGGTACGCCGCGTGTCGGCTGGCCGCGCGGGCCGCTGCCCCGGCCTCCTCTAGCAGCACCTCGTTCAAGATGCGCACCTTCGACATATGACGCCAGGCCGACAGGATGGCCGACTGGAACCCGGTTGCCGGCTCGTGGTACAGGCTTTTCCGGCCGCCCGCCGGCGACGCGAGGAGGGCGTCCCCGCGTCGCGACGCCGCTTCGACCCAGCTAGCCAGACTGGCCGCCTCGGTGTCCTCCCCGGCGAAGTCCGTACCTGCCCGGCCAGCCCGGCAAGCCTCTCGCGCTTTGCGGATGCAGGCCCGGAACGCTACCGGCACGTCCAGGTGAAGCCGGTCGCCATCGAACACCGCCATCAACGCCATACGGTCGGTGTCTGTCAGGGCTTGGTACAAGTCGGTCATCGCGTCCATTCGCTCGACGCGGTGGCGAGCAGCCGTGTCATATCTGCGGCCGAGGTCGTCGAGCATCCACGCCCCGAATGCTACAGCCCCGGCCTGCGCCGTGAAGGCAACAGCTACGAGCAAGAGGCGTCTTCGAGAGGTCGATGGCATGGCTGACGAGAACTCCCGATGGCATTCTGTAGCCGAATGACACAGTTCGGCCGCGGCGGGCTGCTGAAACGACTTTGACCCGTGCAGAGAAAACGTGCGGTCCCGGTCGGCTGCGGCGTTTGGTTCGGCGTGAACTACTTCTCGCTCTTCTTCAAGACAACGAGGCACGTGTCTGGTCCGGCCTTGTACCCGGTAGGCCGCTTGCTCTCGTTGACCGCCGCATCGCCCAACGCCACACCGAGGCAAATGGTCAGTTGATCCCCTTCGAACTTATAGATGCCATGCTGCACCCACTTCCTATCGCCATGCTCGAAGGTGAGACTGATCTCCTTCGGATCCTTCCCGGAATCGACAGCGAGCTTGTGTGTTAAGAACACCTTTTCGGGTTTCGCCTTTGGGTAGGCCGTGACCTTTTCCTTCTCAAAGTTCCAGACCAAATCATCGGGAACCTTGCCGACAGGGGTTTCCACAGAGACCTGCTCCCAAGTCCCGCTGAGTGCGTCTTTCTTTGCATCACGCGGCACAGGAGCAGCCGTGGCTGTCAGCAAGCCAAGTACAACAACCATTGCAGTCACAGTTCATCCTCCGCCGCCGAAGCAGTTATTCTGCCGTCTAACGGCAGCGTAATTGGTAGGATTGTAACCACCGCTTTTTGTGATGCAAATCATTTCGAGCATTTTTTTAGTGCTCGAACAATCCGTCCAGCCTGAAATCGTGCGTCACGCGGCAATGCGCAATACGGTCGCTCGTTGGCGACCGATCGCAAACGGGAGCCAGTTTGTGACGTGAAGTGGATCTTGACGGTGTTTTTGGGTCATCTCAGTTCGGGTTCACAAAGGCACAGCTGCGTCATTTCGATGTGGGAATTCTCGCCATCGAAACCGTTGTCGTTCTTGGTTTTCGGGCCTGAAGGGTCCGTTCTGAAAGCCCAGGTCGGAGTGAGCGCAGCGAGCGCAGGCCTGGGGAAATTTCGAAAATATCCCCCGTCCTGAAGGGACGGTTCAGGCTGGATCACACTGAACGGTCCCTTCAGGACC
>JANXNT010000048.1 GCA_025353985.1 Limnoglobus sp. | reverse complement strand
GCCAGCGTACTCGGATCGTCTTGCATTCCTTCGCCGAGCCAGCCCGCTAACATCTTCGAGGGAATGCTCGAAGCACCGAAACGCGCGCCGCCTTCGTGGGGCACGCGGCCGAGGCTCTTGAGGAGAATCAGGCTGCCCATCGGGTCGTGTTTGTCCGAGCGGCGGCCGAACTGTTCGCGGGTGAGTTGCAGGTAATCGGCAGCGGGGTCGAAGCCACGCAACGACAGTTTGAAGCCGTTTTTGCCACTTGGCGTGCCGTGGCAGGCACCCATATTACAGCCGCCGACGTTCATTGCGGCAGTGACATCGTTGCGATAACTGACGGGCGTCGTTTCGCTCATCTTCGCGACAGTTACCGATGTGGTCGCGATTTTCCCGCCCGTTTTCACGGTGATGATTGCGGTGCCATCTTTCAAACCGCTGATGAACAAGCCTTCGCCGAGTTCGACGATGCCCGCCGGTGCAACCGAGACTTCGACCGCGTGCGTGAGGTCGCGGAGCCGAGCTTTGTCGTACATCCCGGTGACGACGAGTTGCCGGACATCGCGTGGCCCATTGAGAACGAGCGATAATGGCGCGACTTGTAGCGAGAGCGGTTGGCCTACCCATTCTTTGCGACTATCGACATCGGTGGGCGGCGTCGCGCCGAGCGCCGACGTAACGAATACCGTGCTGACCATGGCGGCCAGAAAACGGAGGGAAGGCATGGTGACCCCTCTGATGCATTAGTTGGGTTCGGCCACGGGACGTGGCACTGGTGGGTGAACCTCTTCAAACCAATGATAACTTTATCTTTCTGCCGGAGCGAGAGGAAAATCTGCTTATTTCCGAAATTTGTCAAAAGGTGTTTTCAGGGACAAAGTTCTACCGACAGGAGAGGCAGCCTCTGCACTGGCCTTGTAGAGGACAGTTACATCAAAAAGAACTGGCCTCTGAATAGAGGCCAGCTACTTCTGGAAAGTCACCGCGTCAGAAGTCTCACGACTTCTGCTACGAAACGATTCCGTTTACTTGCCGCCGACGATCGCCACCCGCGCTGCTGAGCCGGGTACGTCTTCCAATTCGATGCGGAGGTCTTCGGTGCGCTTCGTGCGATCGATGAGGATCGTCACGATGTTCGGCCCGGCTTTGAAATCAAGCACGGTTTCGGGCTTCAGATCGATAGTGCCGTTGCCAAGGTAGACCGTTAGCCCGGCGACGCTTTGGAACTTCAACTTTGCCGCACCGGGCGCGGTGACATCGAGCGTGAAGCGGACGACCGATTGCGGTTCCGAGCCGTTCCATACGACGAACTTGGGCATATCGCTAACGGGCAAGTCGCCGGAAACTCTCGTGTAAGCCGAGGACCAAACGAATGCCGTCGGGTTCTCTGCCGTGGCCGAAACGCGAGTGCGACGGAACAAGTTCAGGTTCTCATTGAGTGGCTCGATGACCTGCCAGCGACGAACGAGGCGAGCGCGGTTCGGTGCATACGGCCCGACCTTGCCGAGTTCGGACAGGAAGCGAACAAGGTCGACGAATTCTTGTCGCGTCAGCGAATCGGTTAGGCCATCGGGCATCAGCGAACGGGCGTTTTTCTTGCTCGCGATATCGTCGGCCGCGATCGTCACTTCCTTGTCGTCCGACAAACGCAACACGAGTTCGGTCTTCGTTTCGCGGAGCTTAATCCCCGAAACGACCTTACCCGAAAGCGTTTCGACCTCGATCGCGTTGTAGCCTTCTTTCACCGCTTTGTTCGGCATCAACAGCGATTCGACGAGGTAATCGATCTGGGCACTCGCGCCGATGCTCGTCATGTCGGGGCCAACCTGGCCGCCAGCGCCGCCGACGCCGTGGCATGTCAGGCACTGCATTTCCTTGCGACGATAGATCGCTTCACCGCGAACGGGGTCGCCTTGTTTCTGAACTTCGATGACGAACTGCTTCACTTCTTCGGGCGTCGGATCTTTGCGTGCCGCGGTGAGGTTGCCCGCCTTCGTGAGAGCGTCCATCAACCCCGGCAGATTCTGCCCCGAACCGCGAATCGTGCGCAGGCCGATCTTCGCAGTGTCGGCCACGATCGGCTTGCTTGCCTTCAATGCCGTTTCGAGTGCGACCGGGCCACCCTTTTGGCGAAGGAACGCTTCAAAAATATCGCCCGCAGATTGCGTGAACGTGGCGTCGGCGAATAGCTCCGCCGAGGTGGTCGCGGACTTCGCCAGATCGAACCCGATGGTGCGGACGAGTGCCATCGACCGCACCGGCGTTCGTTTGTCGTTGGCAACGATTCCGGTAAGGAACTCCTTCGCGCGGGGATCGTTGTATGCCGCCAGCCCATCGAATGCGGCCTCCCGATCTTCGATGGCCACTTCCTTCGCGGAAGATGCGATGGCTTCGAGCGCGGGGCGAACAGCGGCGTCTTTCCACAAGCCCGCCAACCGGCACGCGGACCTTGCGGCCAAGCGATTATCGGGATTGCTGCCAGTTGCGATCTCGTCGATCATCGATACAAGGCTGAGGTTCTTCGGTGCGGGGACTTTGCGAACCCGTGCGGCGTCTTCGAGCGATTTCAACAACGTGACTCGTTGCGTGGGGTTCGCCTTCGCGGCATGTTCGAACACCTTCGCGAGTTCGTCCGGCCCGCCAATTTGTGCAACGAGCAACCAGATGGCCGACTCCTGATCCGGCGACAGTTTGCCACTCGTCAGGAGTGCCACCAACGGCTTCACTGCATCTTTGGAACCCGATGCTTCCATCGCGAAGACGAGCTTCTTGGCGTCGCCGCCGAACGTCAGTTCGCCTGCCTTGAACGCGGGCAGCCAGATCGGTTCGAGGTCGCGGACCGTTAGCCAGAGTGCGTAATCGAGCGTCTTGTCCATCGGCTTGTCGAGTGCCTTCAGTGCGGTTTCGACGGCGTTCGGCGCAGTCGATATCGCAAGGCCGCGAATCGCTTCCATCCGTACTCGGGGCGATTCGTCTTGCACTGACGCCGCGAGCAAACTCGGTGCGTCGGCGAGTTTCTCCTGCCAGTGTGTCAGCACGCGAACCGCTCCCGCTCGCACGCCGGGATCCTTCGCGGAAAGCAGCGAACGCAGTAGATTGGCTTCCGTTTCATCGAACGCCTGGTACATCCAAAGTGCTTCGAGGCGATGCGTTTCGGCATCGGCTGAGAGTGTCGCCACCCATGTGGCGAGTGCGGGCAGAACCTCGGTCGGGCCGAGTTCCTTCAGCACGCGCTTCGTTTGCTGGCGAGTCCAATCTTCGGGCGATTTCAGTTGATTTAACAGGTCCGGAATCGGTGTGCCCACGAGTTTCGGGCGGGGAACCAGCGGGCGTCCCTTCGCGGTGATCCGCCAGATGCGGCCGTGGGTGTGGTCGCGGCGCGGGTCGCGGAAATCGACTTCGCCGTGCTGAATGATCGGGTTGTACCAGTCGGCAATGTACAGCGCGCCGTCCGGGCCCATCTTCACGTCGATGGGGCGGAACGCCGGGTGATTGCTCTTGATGACTTCCGTC
>JANXNT010000021.1 GCA_025353985.1 Limnoglobus sp. | reverse complement strand
AAACGATCCTTCTCGCTAAGGTTGTTGAGGAAGAATTTGAGTGCCTTCTTCGCTTGGGCCATTTTCAGGTCCGACATACTTCCGGACTTGTCGAGAACGAGCACGACATCGCGCGGGACTCGCTGGGCCTTCACCGATTCGGTTTGCGGCGAGATCAGCATCATGAAGTAGCCATCTTCCGAAGTAATGGGCCGGTAAAAGATCGGCGTGATACCGATTTCCTGTTTGCTGGTGCCGTAGAAAAGCTGAAAATCCTTATCGAGCATCCCCTGATTCTTTTCGAATTCGACGACCACTTCGCGGTCACTTTTGCGATGGATTGCGATCGCGTGCGTCGGGCTGTAAACGCTTTGAATCGAGTGTACGGACTTGATATTCACCGTCACCGAAAACGCTTCGAGCGTCCGCGTTGCCTGGATGTCGGTACGCATCGGGTAGATGTATTCGACCGCGCTACCCTCTTTCTGCGCGATCGACGTGAACTGCAATTTCACCTTCTGATCGCCCCTTGCGGGTACGGGGAACACACGCATTTTCAGCAAGTCCGTGCCCATGTATTCGAGGATGCCGGGGTCCAGCGTACGGCGAACGATCTCGGTGTAGATGGCGTTCGCTTTCTTCGCATCGAGGAGTTCGCCGGTCGTTTCTTTGCCGTCGATCCACATCGAAAATTTGTTGACGCTCGCGCCCTTCGGCACCGGAAATAGGAACGTCGCTTCGAGGGGGCGATCCGTATGGTTGCGGAAGATTTGTTCGACGCTCGTCGTCGCCACTTGTTCATCGATTGTGGCCGCAACCTTGTGGCTCACCATCGCGAGCGGCGGCAGTTTTTTGTCTTCGGGAATCAGCAAGCCACTGCCACGGGCGTGACTGGCACACGCGAGCAGAACGATCAGGAGTGAGAGTCGGTTACGCATGAGAAACCTCATCGGGTGAGAGGAAGTGGCTGCCCTGCCCCCGATTCTACTCGGAAGCACGATGAGAAGACGATGGGAAACGCCGTTTCGTTGGCGGTCGTTACGCGGGGGTTACAAGAACGAAAACAGACCGGCGAAAATTCGCCGGGCTGTTTGATTTTGTGACAAGCATATGTCAGTCGCCGTTGGTGGGGCGGATCACGATCATGACGCTGACGGTGCCTGATTGACGGTCTTTGCGTAGCTCGTGGTACTGCTTCACGTCTTTGGAAAGCGATGGTTGTGCGCGCACGATCGGCGGCAAGTACGTTAGCAGGATCGCCGATTTCTCTGGCTTCATGGCTTTCTGCAAACTGTTCGCCACTTGATCCAGCGTGCCGGCTGCCAGTGATTGATTCGGCGTCGTGGCTTCGAGTTTTTTGGCTGCGGTCAGGTCGATGCCGAGGAGTTCGCGGAGATCTTTGCGTTCTTGTTGCTGCCCCGAAACTACGTGCAGCCGCGTCGCGAGTTGCGGCGTTGTCGTCGCGGCCGACGATAACCAGTTCGAGACTTCGGTTGCGGTCAGCATGTCGGTGTAGATGATCCACGTCGAAGGCATCTTGCGTTTCATTCGCTCACCGGCGATCGTTTCCGTGATCGTCGAAATGCTCTGCGATTTCCCGGAAAGTATCAGCAACTCGGCGGCCTTCGCAGTGTCTTTCGAGAACAGATCGATTCGCGTATTCGGGGCGAGTGTCAGTTGATTGCGGAGCGATTCTTTGGCATCGTCGCGCGGAATATCGCTGAAGGGCAGCAGCATCGGCAGTTGCACGCGGAGCGAATCGAATGGCTTGAACGAATCGACGAGCGGTGAGCCGAGAAGCGTACCCGCATTCGCCGGTGCGGTTTTCACAACGGGTGCCGTCGCGGGCTTTTCGACGATGGCCACGCTCGTTGCGACATCGATTGGCTCAAACTCGACCGGGTCCATGTCGCTGCCGCGATCCGCAACGAGAATCGAAGTTTCGATGGGCGGCGTAGCACTTTTGTCGCCCGATGGCAACGCTAAAATTTGTTGTGCGAAGGTGGCTTCGTTGTTGCGATTTTGTGCGATGTAGAACGACGCACTGCCGATGAGCAAGAAGAAACTCGCGGCGGTGGCGAGCGATAGCCACACCGTGCGACGATGCGAATCCGCCTTGGGCTTAGCGGGTGTCGTGTGCGTGTGGGCGGGCAGTTGACGGACGCGAGCCATCACCGATTCCGCGAGTGACTTCGGTGCCCGGCAGACCGCGAATTGTCGCATGCGGTCGCGCTGCTCGCAAAGCACTGTGTAAAGCTCATTTGCAAGGGGCGATTTTGAGATCAGCGTCTGGAACGCAGGGCGTTCCGCAGCAGTCAGTTCGCCATCAACGGCGAGACAAATGAGTTCGTGTTCCGAATCGGATAGCGTCTTCATTGGGGTGGTCCCCTTCTCCTCAAGAAATCGAATCGGTATCGTGCGCCGACAATAATATTTTCAGTTCGAGCCGTGCGCGGTGCAGTCGGCTGCGAACG
>JANXNT010000019.1 GCA_025353985.1 Limnoglobus sp. | reverse complement strand
GGCGGGGCGTCGTGGTCGAGCGTTTCGGTTTCCATCATTCGTCTCGGTTAGGCGTCATCTTGCGTTTCTTGTCGGGCGAACAAGATTGCACCGATGATAGTCAGCGCGACGGCCGCCGCGATTAAAACGATCCACGCCGTGTTCGTGCCTACTGGATCGAAGACATCGAGGCTCGCGGGAGTCGCGGCACCCGCAGAGTCGGCTTCGTTATACATCAGGGACCGCACGTAGTAATTCAAGCTCAGACGCTTTAGACTACCGGGTAGGTTCGCGACGAGCGTTTCAAAAAAGAACACGTACACCAATCCGACGACTGCCGGACGCCGAAAGATGGCCCCGATCAGGTGGAACATCGCCGCGAAACCGATCGACCCGCCGATGACGGACGGCCAATACGCGAACATCGCCCGCCGTCCCATCTCGCCGCCTGCCAAGCAGAGCACGACGAAGCCGAGCGCAGTCACCAACACGCACCACGGCAGCACGCCGAGGAACTTGGCGAGGTAAATTGCCTCGCGCGGCATCGGTCGCGTACTCAGCCAGATCAGCGTTCGCCCTTCGCGCTCCGCCCCGATGGCACCGGACGCATACGCCAGCGTGAATAGCGGCATCACGAACCCAAGGTATATGCCGAACACGACCCAACGCGAGAAGTTTAGGAACGCGAAGTCGTCCATCGTCGTTTTGTCGGCGAGCGGCCCACGCATCGCGGCAAACACGGCGGTCTTGATCCCGAAGTCCGAGTATGGTCCGGGGATCATCTGATAATACGCGAGGCGATCTTGTGCGTATTCGCTGTAACTCATGCGGATCGCGCCATCGCTCATCGTGTCCGCAATCATCACCGGGCGTTTCTCCAAACGCCAACCGACGGGGCCGTGCGTGAACACCGCAATCGCCACGGACATCAGCAAAACGAGGCCGAACGTCACCCAGCCGAGCGAGCGGACCCGCCAATGACGGCGGAAGGTCAGCGCGACGAGGGCAACGAAGCTGTTCATGCGGGGTTTCTTTCGGCAGGTAGGTCACTCGATGTGCATTTTCCGCATGGGCGAGCAATTATCAAGGGTGAGCGGTTTCATGTTACGGCATGGTTTCAAATGCTGTGGTGTTGGGTTACAGGAAAGTGGTTTCGCTAATCATTCGGTATCCGGAACTTCACGCCGAGCGGCCTGATATGCGCTTACGCACGGTAGGGCCAGGCCGATGCTGATCACCACGCAGGTGGCACCAAATCCGGCGAGTAGTACGACTACCATGGGCCGCCCGTTGACGAAGCCTGGGGAGAATGCCGAGAAAAATGCGACGACTCCGGCGGCCAAAGACAGTGCAGCTGAGAGCCAGCGTGCCCAATTTGCTCCAACCCAGATTTGCCACAACAGCCATCCCGTCAGTATCACCCGACCGAACTGCCCCGAGCGGAACGTGCCAGCGAGGATGTTCAGGCCAGCCAGTGCCAACTCGCTCAGGGCAATGACGATGATAACAGCGAGTATTACCCACCGACCCAATCGCACGTTGTCGTTCATGTTGTTCGCGTTAAATCGGTTCCGGGA
>JANXNT010001383.1 GCA_025353985.1 Limnoglobus sp. | reverse complement strand
CCGCATCGCTGACGGGAATTGCCGTAGTGCAAGGCATCTTGTTGCGAAACTCGGCGGCATCGTTGTCCGCTACCGTGCGGTTAATCAGCACGCCGCCGTGCGGGGCAATCAGGTCAGGCATTCGTCACTCCGTAAAGGTTTCCATCACGATCACCATTCGACATTCGATGGCTTCAAATCACGTACTGGAGTCCCTGACCCGCTTCGATGAGCGCGCTCAAGGACGTCCGTTCGAGTATTTCTTGTTGGGCCTTCGCAACTTTTTCCCAAACACCGCGAAGTGTGGTCGTCAGGGTCGATGCTTCGCCGCCACTGCGGTTGACGGCCCGGTTCGTACCGTTCTGTGCTGGCTCGGTGCGGTCGATGGTATCGAGGATATCCGCGAGCGTAATCTCGTCTGGCGACCGCGCGAGTTGGTAGCCACCGGCTGCGCCGCGGGTACTGTAAATCAGGCCCGCACCCTTTAATTGCAGCAGAATTAGCACGAGGAATCGCTGCGGGATGCCTTGTTTCTCGGCGATGTCGACTAGGCGAACGGGGTGCGGATCTCCGTGGCGTACCGCCAGTTCCAGCATGGCGAGGCACGCATATTCGTCTTTCGCGGAGAACAACATCCAGACGCTCCCAAAGTTGGTGCCGAACTAAATCCCTGCTCCGTCTTTGACTTCGATCACGTGAAGGCCGCACTCTTTTTTGACATTACCTGCCCATCGTCCCGAGCGATCGTCTTCACCCGCATGGATCGCACGGGTACACGGCCAGCAACCGATACTCGGGTAATCCTGGTCGTGTAGCGGGTTGTAAGGTACATCGTTTTTGTTGATGAAGCCCCACACTTCTTTCTTCGTCCAGTTCAACAGCGGGTTCACCTTTACGACTTGGAACTTCGCGTCCCACTGCACGACATCGGCTTTGCCGCGATCACTCGTTTGATCCTTGCGAATCGCAGAAATCCAAGCGGCCGGGTCGTAGTGCGCCATCGCGTCGCGGAGCGGCTTCACTTTGCGGTCGAAACAGCACTGATCGGGGCGAAGCGTGTACAGCGGCCCGCCGTGTTCCGTTTCGTATTCCGCGACCGTTTTTTCGGGGAGTATGTATACGACTTCGATACCGTAACGGGCTTTAATCCGCTCGCGAAGCTCGAGCGTTTCGGCGAACTGGTAACCCGTTTCGAGGTTAATCATCGTCACCGATGGCTTGATTTCGGCGAGCATGTGCATGATGCAACAGCCCTCGGCACCGAACGCCGTGGCCATCAGGAGGCGCGGGTGAAATTCCTTAACCACCCAGCGCAGAATGGTTTGCGGCGACGCCACCGCCAGTTCGCGGGCCGCCTCTGCAATCGTTTCGTCGGACATTCTCGCGACAGTCATCGGCACCGTCCTTCTGCACACGCTGAAGTACACTCTATCTTTATCAGCATTATAAACATTAAAAGCAAGACCGAGTGACGTGGGACGTAAAAAGAATTGCGAACCAGTATCGCGTAGTAACGTGCGTTACCGACGGTTCACGCCCCGCGCTTCGCTACGCAAAGCCTACGCGGCGCGGCTAAACGCCCGCTTTATCCTCATCGTTTCAAACGCTTGCGAATTCGCTCGATGGCGGTCTCTGCTGAGCCTTTCACGTTCAATCCGCCGGTGTAACGATCGTCTTTTGCCACCGCTTCTAGGGCGGGAAGCGCCTTGACACTCCCGAACTTCCCCAATGCTTTGCTTGCGTGGAGTTGCCTCCAGACATTATCCCAGGCGAGTGCCTCGATCAACATCGGTTCCGTATCCGCGTTGCCAAAGTAGCCGAGAGCGTTCGCCGCGTCGCCCGCGATCTGGTACTTTTTGCTTTTCAATAACTTCAAAAGGGGTGCGAGCGCACGAGTATCGCCCGAATTGCCGAGCGCGAGCATCGTCTCGGGGAGCATCTCCGACTTGCGTTTCCCAACCGCCAGACCCGGCTTGTCTTCCAGTGCCTCAAGCAGCGTCGGAACCAACTGCTCGTGAGGGTGGAGGAACGCAAGCCAGGTTCCCCACAGGTAATCGCCGTCCTTCAATTTGCGAAGGATAGCTTCCGGTCGAAGCGAAGCCTCGACATCGCGTTGTAGCTTGCGAAACCCTTCTCCGCCTGGCGGGCGAGCCGTGAGATATTTGAGCACGTTAGTTGCCTGACGCCGACTTCGTCCATCCCATAACTCCCGAGCGGCGGCAAGTCGTTCGTGCGGTTCGCCCATTTCTAGCGACTTCGCTAACTCTTCCTCTTCAGCGTCGGACGTGCTCGAACAAGTGAACTGAAGTTCTGTCGGGTTGAGGAACTGCCAGGAGAAACGCCCACTTTCCTTGTCTTCTAGCGGAGCCTGCGGTTTTGGCAACTGGGCGTTCACATGCGCCGCACACAGCACGATAATAAGAATAAAACCAAACGCGAAGCATTTCGAACGCAGCATCAGCGTCTCCGGTCGATTTTCGAATGTAAACTTTCCCCGTTAGCCGCGCCGCGTAGTCTTCGAAGCGAAGCGCGGGCACGGCGTGTCGCAAGGTACGTCCATCCCCAATGCTTCTGCCTATAGCGAGCCGCCGTAGCCTCCGGAGTCGGCGGCGTAGTTTTCGTACCGCATGTACTGCTTGATGTACGTCAAAATCACGTCGCCCGTTGGTCCGTTTCGCTGCTTTGCGATAATCACTTCGAGCGTGTTATCTTCGGTTGCGCCGTCGAACTTGCCGGGGCGATGGAGCATCATACACGTGTCTGCGTCTTGCTCGATGCTGCCCGATTCGCGTAGGTCGGCGAGTCGCGGTTTGTGGTCTTGCCGATCCTCGCTCGCACGGTT
>JANXNT010001362.1 GCA_025353985.1 Limnoglobus sp. | reverse complement strand
TGCGCAGATCGGGTTTCAGACGGCGTACCTGAAAACGCACTTCACCGCCGAGTTCATGGCCGCGCTATTAACGTCCGAAATCGACGACACGAGCAAGCGCGATGTCATGGTCGATCACATCGCCGACGCCAAGCGACTCGGTGTCGATGTGCTGCCGCCGGACATCAACAAGGGGCAGTCGTCGTTCGACGTTGTGAATGGGCAGATCGTGTTTGGGCTGACGGCGATCAAGGGCCTCGGTCGCGGCGCGGTCGATTCGATTGTGGCTGCGCGCGAGAAGGGCGGGCGGTTCCACGATCTTTACGATTTCTGCGAACGGATCGATCACCGCACCGTGCCGCGTTCGGCCATCGAGAAGATGATCCAGGCCGGCGCGCTCGATGTCTTCGGGCGACGTTCGGCGATGATGATGGCACTGGATAAAGCGATCACTTCGGCAGAACAGCGCGTCATCGACAAGAAGCGCGGGCAGCGAAACTTCTTCGATGCGATGGACGCGGTGGAGGATGACACCCCCGAAACACGCGGGCCGGGCCACGGCCTCCCGGAAGTCGCCGAGTGGCCCGAACTCGAAAAACTACGGCTCGAAAAGGAAGCACTCGACTTTTATATCTCGTCGCATCCGCTGTCGATGTACGATGGGCAACTTCGACGCTATCGTTCGCACACGTCCGCCGAAATTACGAAATTACCCAACGGGGCCAGCGTTTTGCTAGCGGGGATGGTCACGCAACTGCAAATCCGCACCACCAAGAACGGCAAACGCTGGGTGATGTTCTGGTGCGAAGATTTCTCCGGGCAGGCGAAGTGCATCCTTTGGTCCGAGGAATACACCCGCTTCAAAGAGGACGTCAAAGATGACGCGATTCTGCTGTTCGAAGGCGTCGTCGAATGGCGCGAAGGCGCGAGCAACGGCGACATGATCGTCAAGCGAATTCTCAGCATCGATCAAGCCCGCCGCGAACTGACGCGATGCATGTTGTTGCGTATGCCATACGCGGAAGACGAACAAACGCTGCGACGGTTCGAAGGACTCAAGCAAGCCCTATCGCGCGTAACGGGGACTACACCCGTGCATATCGCCGTGCGCGACAAAGCCGGCAAAGTAGCCGAACTGAAACTGTCACGCGATTATTGGGTCGACCCGAACAAGGTCATCGTCGACGAACTGGAACTCATCCTCGGAGCCGGTAACGTGATCTTCACGCGGTGATTCTTGCGATCCCGTTAGCCCGACGCGCTAGCGAGGAAGGACAGTCACCTTCAACAACACAGGGTCGTGGTGAGTCTTCGAAACACGGCGCTTCGCGCGCCCGGAATCAAGGTTCTGCGTCG